>JBBQXI010000117.1:0-10123 GCA_038209805.1 Bacteroidales bacterium
GATGTTCCGGAGAAACAACCATATAAGTTGCTCCAAACAAAGTATCAGGACGGGTCGTGTAAACCCGAAGTTTTTCATCCAATCCTTCAATGGCAAAATCAACTTCAGCACCGGTCGATTTACCGATCCAGTTTTTCTGCATGTCCTTCACGCCTTCCGGCCAATCCAGATCGTCCAATCCTTCCAATAACCTTTCAGCATAATGCGGAATGCGAAGCAACCATTGTTTCAGATTTTTGCGGGTAACCTGATTACCACATTTCTCGTGCGAACCATCAGTTAAAACTTCCTCATTGGCACAAACCGTTTTACACGACTGGCACCACCAAACCTGAGCATTGTCGTAATACGCCAAACGTTTTTCACCAATGTATTTATTGATAGCAACCTGTCCTTGTGCCTGAATATCGGCGGGAATTGGCAGTTCGCTAATTGGGCGACCTTTCCCAGCTTCAGGATCGAACCAGCAATTGTACAGTTTCGTGAAGATCCATTGTGTCCAACGGAAATATTTTGGATCGGTGGTATTGATTTCGCGATCCCAGTCGTAACTCAAACCCAGAGATTTGATCTGGCGACGGAAATTGTCACAGTTTTTATTGGTGGTAACCGCTGGGTGTGTTCCGGTTTGAATAGCGTACTGTTCTGCTGGCAAGCCGAAAGCGTCCCATCCCATTGGGTGAAGCACGTTGAAACCCTTCATACGCTTGTACCGGCAAATGATATCGGTAGCAGTATAACCTTCAGGATGCCCTACGTGCAAACCCGCTCCGGAAGGATAGGGAAACATGTCGAGCACGTAATATTTCGGTTTCGAAAAGTCGTTATTTGTTTTAAATGTCTGGTGTTCTTCCCAGTATTGCTGCCATTTCGGCTCAATTTCGGAGAAATTGTATTCCATTTTTATGTGTTTGATAAAGGTTTCTGATAATGAGCCGCAAAGATAACAAGAAAGTTGCAAGTTGTAAGGCAGAGGAAGTGGATTTGTGTTGTTTACTGATCCGCAGACTCAGAGTCACTGCATCAGTAAACAATGTGGATAAATAACAAACGCCCCATTTACGGAGCGTTTGTTATTTATTTAGTACGAAAATTTATTTCTTTTCTACTGGATACCACTGTACCAGTTTCGATGGATAAAAATTGATGTTCATGGCTTTCATGCGTTCGCCATGATTGGCCAAACGGACTTCATAATCGTCCCAATTACGCAATTCCGCTGGTGTCCAGCCAATTTCGGCATAGCCCAACAAACGTGGAAAAATCAGGTATTCAGCTTCCTGACGGGCGCCAACAGTTTCGGACCAAAGCGGCGCTTCAATACCTACAATGTTTTCCTTCTTGATTTCAGGAACCAGATTCGCCGTATCCCAATTGTAGCCTTTGTCAACTTCAATGTATGCAGCCCAATGCAATCCGTAGGTACTGGTCGAATCGTATTGCATATCGAGGTAGGCATTTTTTGCAGGCGACATCAGAACTTTAGCTCCCTGCGCCACTCCTTTTATTGCATTTTCGGCCTTAGCCCAATATTGAACAACTGTATTTGGTTTTACCGTTGCCAAGGCTATTTCGTCCCAGGCCAGTACCTTTTTCCCATGAGCAACTACCATATCCTGAACCCGATTCATGAAAGGAATGTAATCTTCAATTTTAGTTGCATGCGATTCGTCGCCGCCAATGTGCAAATATTCTCCGGGAGTTAAAGCTGCTAACTCGCGGATCACATCATCAATAAATTTATAGGTGATCTCTTTCTTTGTTGCCAATGTGCTAAAGCCGACTTCTGTTCCGGTGTATAATTCGGTTGCTTTGCCATTTGCATTTAGCTCGGCATACGAAGCTAATGCAGCATTGGTATGTCCTGGCATGTCTATTTCAGGAATAATTGTGATGAAACGATCCTGAGCATATTTTACGATATCTGAAGATTGTTCCTGAGTATAAAATCCACCTTCACCTCCACCAACTTCTGTTGTGCCGCCATGAGCAGTAAGGTTTGGCCACGATTTAATTTCAATTCTCCAACCCTGATCATCAGACAGGTGCAGATGCAGAACGTTCATTTTATAATAAGCCAGTTGGTCGATAAGGTTTTTCACATCATCAACACCGAAGAAATGACGAGCCACATCAAGCATCGAACCACGGTATCCATAGTTAGGATAATCGCGTATTGTTCCGGTTGCTATTTTCCAAGGTCCCTTTTGTTTCGAAGTCATTTCAACCTGAGAAGGAAGAAGCTGGCGAATCGTTTGAATTCCATGGAATAAGCCAGCTGGTTTATTCGCAGCCAAACTGATCAGTTTATCAGTAATGGTTAATTGATAACCCTCGTCGCCTAATTCGGAATCAGTACCTGAAAGTGAAAGATAAATATTTCCTTTTGCCGGAATGTCAGTTGTAGTTTTTACTTCAAGGCCCAATCCGGTTGAAGGATTTAACTTGTCGGCCAGATACTGACCAATTTGTTTCAATTCGGCCGATTCGCCCTGAATGTAAATATCAGTTTGGTCGGTCAAATCAAATTCGCCTCCTGTGGCAACTACTGAAACAGGTTTTGGAATCATGTTCTCTTTTGAAAGGTCGGTAGGTTTACATGCCATCTGACTGAAAATGACAGTTAAAAATAGTGAACCGAAAGCAAAGTGGTTAAAGTTGGTTCTTGTCATGGTTAGTAATGTATTTATTTGTTATTCATCTGTTTATGATTTATTTTTTAATTATCAGATGGAACTCGCCAGCGATAATCATTGGTCGGGATGAGAGTATCTCTCATGGCTCATTTCATTTAGTTTTTCAATTTTAAATATAACTGGCATTAATCCATCGGAACAACTGCTAATTGCCGTTCCCGGCTTTTTCATCCAGGGGTAACTTCCATCAAACATGATGTGGGTTACATCTTTCTGAATGTCGCCCCAAGCCCAGGCACAGAAACCTTCAGGAATGTTGTTGTGATCTTCAACCAAAAATTCCTGACCAACCGTTAGCAGGTGACACCCCAGGCACTGGTCTGAAAGATCTAAACTGGAATACTCATCAACAAAATCTCTATTAATCATCTTCCTCAGAACTGTAATCTTACAACTTGCCATGACTTCCTGTTTTAAGTGTTTTGAAAGAGGCAATTTACCCAAAAAACATGGATTACCATTCTGATTCAGATTGATTTATGTCATTCAACAAGCTTTAAAATTCGTGTTCTTTTACCTATCCTCAAATTAACGAAAACCAAAAGGAAACATGAGCCGACAATAACAAACGCGCCCATCATCTCAATAGTTGTGTACACTTCGTGAAAAATGAGCCATCCTGCGAGTAAGTTAAAAACCGGCACCATCGATTGCATCAGTGAACCAGTTGCCACATTCACGTACCGGTAGCCTTCGGTCATAAACAATTGACCAATAGTAGCAACAACACCTACCAAAACCAGCAACAATAACTCAGTCAAATTACCTTTAGCTTGTGTTGCTCCTGAAGGTATCAGAAACATCCAGAAACCAACAATACATTGCGAAAAGAATATGGCATATGAGTTATCGCTGTCGTGCAATCTTTTGACAAATACTACTGCGAGCCCCGTAGTTACCGAACCGGCTATGGCAATCAGTTCATAAATTCCCATCCCATTCAGCGATCCTTTTCCTCCGCCAACAGAAAGTAGAATGAGTCCGGCAAACGAAATAGCTATAATTACAAACTTAATGGGTTCCACTTTTTCTTTCAGGATAAGCATACTGAAAAGTGTGGCAAAAATGGGGTAGGAATAAATATAGACAGAACCCTTTCCAATGCCTAGTTTCAGGATCGCCAGGTAAAACAGGTAAACCGCAATTCCACCAACAAAACCGCGCCAGAACAATCCTTTCCGATTGTTAAACTTTAACTGGATAACGCCAAATAGCGATAATATTCCGATGATTCCAAGTCCGATGGCAAATCTGAAAAAGGTGGTTTGATAACTTGATACATTAGGAATTGCTTTCACCAAAACAGCCATCAGCGCGAAGAAAACAACTGAGCCTAGAGTTAAAAATATGCCTTTTGAATTGTCGGACATCGAAATGGTTTCGGATTAGGTTGACAAAACTACCGATATTAAACAGAACAATTGCTGACAAAAATGAGTAAACAAAAAAATATGGAGACAAAAAACCCTCGCACTTGGCGAGGGTTTCAGATGATCTATTCTTCGATAATGACGATCTTTTCGATTAAATCGCCCTGGCGAATAGCATCAATCACTTCGAGGCCTTCGTAAACCTTGCCAAAACAGGTATGTTTGCGATCGAGGTGCGATGTGTTGCGGCGACTGTGGCAGACAAAAAATTGTGAACCACCCGTATTGCGTCCGGCATGCGCCATTGATAATACTCCACGATCGTGATACTGATTTTCACCATCCAATTCGCAAGGAATTTTATAACCCGGACCACCAGCGCCTGTTCCGTCAGGGCAACCACCCTGAATTACGAAATCAGGAATTACACGATGAAATGTCAACCCATTGTAAAACCCACTTTTAGAAAGTTTAGTGAAGTTCTCGACAGTGCCCGGAGCATCTTCGTCGTAGAAGTTCAGTTTCATAACCCCTTTGCTGGTATAAATTTCTGCTTTGCTCATTTTTGTATTATTAAAGATTGGCTGCAAAAATACAATATTTTGCTCAAACTGAGATTCATTGCATGCTTAACATTTTCTCATGTTACACAACAGCACACTACAGGATAGTTGGATTTATCTTTATTCGTATTCTTGCTCATCGAAATCTAACTTACTTTTTCAGTTGTTGCCCATCAACGAAATATCATCAGTAAAAATGTTCCTCAACATTTTTATGACCTTGCAAAGCTTTGCAAGAGTGTTGTTTCGTAAATGAGTTTGGCAAATCGAATTGGATTGTTGATTTTTGACTCTTAAATAAACTAAACATTCTTAACCGTGAACTCGAAAACCAAAGCAAAAGTTATTTCAAGGGAATTGCTGGTTCCTTTCATCTTAATTACCAGTTTATTCTCGCTATGGGGATTTGCTAACGATATCACTAACCCGATGGTAGCTGCCTTTAAAACTGTAATGGAAATATCAAATGCGAAGGCAGCATTGATACAGTTTGCATTTTATGGTGGGTACGCCACTATGGCAATCCCGGCAGCTCTTTATGTGAAAAAGTACAGTTACAAAAAAGGAATCTTAATGGGTTTGGCACTATATGCTTTAGGGGCACTTCTCTTTTATCCGGCGGCCAAATATGAAATTTTCGAATTCTTTCTTTTATCCTTATACATTTTGACCTTTGGCTTGGCTTTTCTCGAAACAACAGCCAATCCCTATATTCTATCAATGGGCAGCGAAGAAACTTCAACCCGCAGATTGAACTTGGCTCAGTCGTTTAATCCAATGGGGTCATTGCTCGGAATGTTTGTTGCCTCAAATTTCATTTTAACCTCGTTGCAGTCGGATGTCAGAAACGAATCGGGAGCTTTGGTCTTTAGCACTTTAAGCGAAGTTGAAAAAGCAGGCATCCGTACCCACGACCTCGCTGTTATCCGCGATCCATATGTGATACTTGGGTTTGTTGTGATTTTGATGTTTCTCGTAATTTACTTGTTTAAAATGCCGAAACGAAAAGACCCCGATCATACCATACATGCCATGGATATATTCAGAAGGCTTATTGCAAATCCCAATTATCGCGAAGGAGTTATTGCACAGGTATTTTATGTTGCCGCACAAATCATGTGTTGGACATTCATTATTCAATATGCTGAAAATCTGGGAGTCACTAAAGCACAGGCACAACATTACAACATCATTGCGATGGGCATATTTCTCACGAGCAGATTCATTAGTACAATGTTGATGAAATATTTGAATTCCAGATTACTGCTCACTGTCTTTGCGATTGGTGGTTTTATTATGACACTCGGAGCAATCCTGATTGTAGGTATGCCCGGGTTATATTGTCTGATAGGAATATCAGCTTTTATGTCGCTTATGTTTCCTACCATTTATGGAATAGCCCTCGAAGGTGTTGGCGAGGATGCTACACTTGGAGCTGCCGGATTGGTTATGGCCATTGTGGGAGGAGCTTTAATGCCACCTTTACAGGGAGCTATTATCGATTTAGGTACAGTTGGCTGGCTTCCAGCAGTAAACTTTTCTTTCATTCTACCTTTAATCTGTTTTGTCGTTATCGGCATTTATGGTTATCGCACTTTAACAGTTCACCGCAAACAAAACTAACTAACTGGAAATATGCATACTGAAACAAAAAGATATTGCAAAACCTTATCCTTTAAAGACGACGCACATTTGATTGAAGATTACAAAAAGGTTCATGCTCCCGGAGCTGCCTGGCACGAAATTACCCAAGGCATGAAAGATGTTGGCATCATCGACATGGAAATCTACATATACGGAACTCGTTTGTTTATGATTATGGACACCGTTGCTGATTTCGATCACGATAAAGCTATGACCGAACTGGCAACAAAACCACGCCAGAGCGAATGGGAAGCCTATGTTTCCCGATTTCAACAAAGCTCTGCCGAAGCCACAGCCGACGAAAAATGGCAATTGATGGAATGTATCTATAAATTGGACTAAGAAATACTCCACATTAGGCAAAATGCTAATGCAATTCTCAATAAATCAAATGCCAGTGGAAGACCTTTTCATTGGCATTTTAGTTTAAAAAATTCGGCCTATTCTAATCGCAGAAGAAACAACAAAAATTCAACCCACCGAATTGTCAAAATATCATTAACTCCATCGTTTAAATTAGAAATTACAATATTTTGACGAAAATTGATTTCAAACAGATCAAAAGGATGCTTCGTATTGACACAAACTGTAAATTTAAGTGCTGATTTTCAGCACAAAAGCTCGATTTTAAGATATTGCTTGATTATCGACGTCCAAAATACTGATGAAAGTCATCCGTGTTATTAAACATTCATTTTCACAGATTCAACTACCTGATTGTCTGAAATATAAATTCGCATTTGTTTTTCTTAGATTAGAATAACCAATACATGAATGTCATAACTTTGGCTATCATTTTTTAATTCGTAAAGAGATGAAACGAGCCTTATATTATCAGCGCATGATTGTTTGATTATCTATGGTAAGTTCCAAATGTTTTCTAAAAAATTAAATAAATCTCAAATGAAAGCAGACATCAATGAATTTTTGGAAGCTCTAAAAGTACGCACTCCGGGCGAACGCGAGTTTCATCAAGCAGTACAGGAAGTAATTGAATCAATATGGGATGTTTATCAGAAAAACCCCAGATACCAAAAGGCAAAAATTCTGGAACGAATCGTTGAACCGGAACGCACCATTATTTTCCGTGTGCCTTGGGTCGACGATCGTGGCGAAGTTCAGGTTAACCGTGGATACCGCGTTGAATTTAATTCAGCCATTGGTCCATACAAAGGAGGATTGCGTTTTCACCCTACTGTAACTTTAAGCGTACTAAAATTTCTGGGCTTCGAACAAACTTTTAAAAATAGCTTGACAACACTTCCAATGGGTGGTGGTAAAGGTGGATCTGATTTCAGCCCGAAAGGCAAGTCTGATAATGAAATCATGCATTTCTGTCAATCGTTTATGACTGAACTCTCCCGTCATATTGGTCCTAATACCGATGTCCCAGCCGGTGACATTGGCGTAGGCGGACGCGAAATCGGATTCTTATTTGGACAGTATAAACGGATCAGGAATGAATTTACCGGAGTTCTAACCGGCAAAGGACTGGGTTGGGGCGGAAGTTTAATTCGTCCGGAAGCAACCGGTTTCGGAGCGGTTTACTTTGTTCAGCATATGCTTGCCAACCTTGGAAAGGAAGTTAAAGGAAAAACATTTAGTGTTTCAGGATTTGGAAACGTGGCTTGGGGAGCTATCCTAAAAATTAATGAACTGGGTGGCAGAGTGGTTACCATTTCAGGACCCGATGGCTACATCTACGATGCCAACGGAATCTCGGGTGAAAAAGTGGATTACATGCTCGAACTTCGTGCTTCGAACAACGACGTGGTTGAACCTTACGCCAAAGAGTTTGGCGCACAATTTTTCCCGGGCAAAAAACCGTGGGAATGCCCGGTTGACATCGCAATGCCTTGTGCCTGCGAAAATGAGGTGAATCTCGAAGATGCGAAAATGTTGGTCAGCAACGGATGTTTCCTTGTGGCTGAAACTTCGAACATGGGTTGTACCGCTGATGCGGTTGAATATTTAACCGAAGCCATCACTTATGCCCCGGGAAAAGCAGTCAATGCTGGTGGTGTGGCTGTTTCCGGTTTGGAAATGTCGCAAAATTCCATTCGGATGAACTGGCCAAAAGAGGAAGTGGATAAATACCTGCACCGCATCATGAAAGACATTCACGATACCTGCGTGCGATACGGCAAAAAAGGGAATAAAGTGAATTATGTGGTTGGTGCAAATGTAGGAGGCTTCGTAAAAGTAGCCGATGCAATGCTTGCTCAGGGAATTGTATAATCAATACAATCGATAACTTCAAAAATGTCCCGCAAATCAGTTCTCCGGAACTAAATTTGCGGGACATTCATTTTAAATATTGGGTATTTAAGCGAATTTGGCACTAACAACCTCAATTTTCTTTTTTCTACACAATAAAATAATGTTCCGTTCATATTCAGGTGGTATATTTTCTCTAATTTTGATGAAATTTTGCCGAAAATGCTGATTGATACCCATTCTCATATTTATTCTACTGACTTTATTCACGATCTGGATGAAGTAATTCAGCGCGCATATTCAAACGATGTTCGCAAAATTATTCTTCCAAATATCGACAGTTCGTCGGTTAAAAACCTGTTGGATCTGGTTGATACCTACCCTCATATTTGTTTTCCACTGATGGGACTACACCCAACTTCGGTGACTCACGATTATCAGGAAGAATTGCAGGTTGTTGAATACTGGCTGAAAAAGCGTAAGTTTTATGGGATCGGCGAAATTGGTATTGATTTGTATTGGGATAAATCGTTTTTGGAAGAACAAATTCATGCTTTTCGTTTTCAACTTGAGTTAGCCCGGCAGTATAAATTGCCTGTTGTTATTCACACACGGGATTCGTTCGACGAAGTTTACCAAGTGCTGACAGACGTAAAAGATGATAATCTGACCGGTGTATTTCACAGCTTTTCAGGAACAATTGAGCAAGCCAATCTGGTAACTGACCTTGGGTTTAAAATTGGAATTGGAGGCGTTGTTACCTTTAAAAAGAGTGGATTGGATCAGATTGTCAGCCAAATAGATCCGTCGCATTTGATTCTGGAAACAGATTCACCCTACCTGACTCCTGTTCCGTTCCGTGGAAAAAGAAATGAAAGTTCGTATCTTGTATACATTGCGCAAAAAATTGCTGATCTTCACCACATGACGATTGGTGACATATCAAAAATTACTACCGATAATGCCCGAAAACTGTTTGAGATTTAGCTTGCAATAAAGTTGTTCACTCGAAAATATCTCCGTTCTTAAATTGATTACCTTTACGTTCCTGTGGAACTTTCATGCTATGAGATTTCCGCAACGAACAATATTTTCAGTCTTTTCTTGTGCCGCTTATTTATAGTTTATTTCAGCGACACATTCGTTTCATCAGTTAAAATTTCTCTCGTGGAAAAGAAACCTTCGATTCTCATCATTTATACCGGTGGAACTATTGGAATGGTACAGCGGGAATCCAGTGGCGTTTTGGTACCAATGAAATTTGACCAGATTCAGGTTGAAGTTCCCGACCTTAACCGTTTAGATGTTAATCTTCAGGTGGTCACATTCTCTCCACCCATCGACTCGTCAAACATGACTCCTGCCATTTGGGTGAAAATTGCCAATACCATCGAACGTAACTACAGCAAATACAATGGATTCGTTATTTTGCATGGAACCGACACCATGGCTTATACCGCATCAGCACTAAGTTATATGTTCGAGAATCTGGATAAACCAATCGTCCTAACCGTCTCTCAACTTCCGATTGGAATACTTCGCACCGATGGTAAAGAAAACCTGATTACATCCATACAAATTGCCGCCGCTCAGCAAAATGAGCAGGCTATTGTTCCTGAAGTGTGTGTGTATT
>JBBQXI010000118.1:0-10076 GCA_038209805.1 Bacteroidales bacterium
TTGTGCCAGAGCAGGAGAGTCATTATCCAATATATTCTGTTGGCCAGTAATACCCCAACCCAGGCGAAGTTTTAGGTCGGTAACTGCTTTTACGTTGCGTAAAAAAGATTCGTCTTTAATTTTCCAGGCGAAAGCTGCCGACGGGAATATACCCCAGCGGTTGTCTTTAGCAAAGCGGGAAGAACCATCGTCACGAATAGTGAATGTAAACATGTAACGATCCAACAAGGTGTAATTCATACGGCCAAAGAAAGAGACCAAATAACTTTCGGTAGCTGTTGCAGTACTATCTGAGGCTGGAACTCTTGGGTGCTTCGCATCAACAATACTAACCTGTAATCTGTCTTCTTCTCTTTTTATATGATTCCATGAATAACCAGCAGTAACATCAATTTTGCTTGATATTTCTTTAAGGTCTTTCGTATAGTTCAAATAGAAGTCGAGCAATTTGTTTGAATACTTGCCATTGTAATTCTTTACTTGTCCCCAAACACCGCGTCGTTGCCACGAAGCAATTGTATCTGTGTTGTCATGTCCTTTAGTCTTGGTATAATCAATACCCATATTTATGTTCGCACGTAACCCGGGAATTGGTTTGAATTTATAATCAGCCTGAACGTTGGCAATTATGCGTTTTCCATTAGCTTGGTTATCGCGAAGTTTAGCCTGAGCAACCGGATTGCTCCCAAAACCTGTTTGCGGTCCGTTTGGAGTGTCGTTGGTAGTCCAGGTATAATAGCCACCGTAACGGCTGTTGCCGTTCATGACAGGTTTTGTCGGATCCATCGAAACGGCGCTGCCAATGGCATCAGTATTCCCGTAATTATTGTCAATATTCATAGCTTTCGCGTTCACATTTACCTTCAGTTGGTCTTCAAGGAATGAAGGATCTACACTTACCGAAACTGTTGTTCTGCTCATGTCGGTATTGGTTAAAATACCTTTTTGTTCGGTTTGACCAACAGAAACCCGATAAGGCATCGTTTTATAAGCGCCGGCAACACTTAAGTTATGGTCGGTACTTACTGCTGTACGGAAAATTTCTTTTTGCCAATTTGTATTCTCATTACCTAATCGTGCGAATCCATTTATATCGTAGAGATCCTTATGGTCCCAAACCATTTTTCTGAATTCGTCACCCGAATACACATCGACAAACTTTATAGGTGCAGAAACAGAAACATTTCCATCGTAGGTTATTTTTAATTCGCTACCAACTTTACCCCTTTTAGTTGTAATAAGGATTACACCGTTGGAAGCCCTCGAACCATAAATTGCAGTTGCCGAAGCATCTTTCAATACGGTAAAAGTTTCAATATCGTTAGGGTTAACAGAGGCAAGTGGATTGCCCATGCCTGAAATCGCTCGGCTATCAAGGGGAATACCATCAATAATGATCAATGGGTCGTTCGTGGCCGACAGTGATGAACCACCACGGATGCGTATGGTTGCATTGCTCCCAGGTGCACCGCCATCGCTTGTAATTGCAACTCCGGCACTTTTCCCCATCAACAAGTCTTGTGGCGAGGTAATAGCACCTTTGTTGAAGTCTTTTGAACTTACAGTACTAACCGAACCTGTAGCATCCGATTTTTTAACTGTTCCGTAACCAATTACAACAACTTCATCCAACTCTGCACGGTCAACAGCCAATGCAATTGTAAGATTTTTTTGTCCGTCGGCTAAAATCTCCTGCATTTTATAGCCAACGAATGAAAACTGTATAATATCACCCTTTTTTACTTCCAGGGTAAAGTTTCCATCAACATTCGTGATGGTTCCGTTAGTAGTTCCTTTCACCACAATAGAAACACCAGGCAAGGTTTCTCCCGATGAGCTATCGGTTACCTTACCCGTTAATACTGACTGTTGAGCCATTGCATAATTTCCAAGCAAAAGCGAAAGCATCAATATTAATACATTTAGGTTTTTGCGAATAATCCTCATGTTTTAATAATTATTGGTTCAAATACTCGTTTTTAGATACATTTTTCTAAATTTTTTGTCAATTTCGTTTGTGTTTTCCGTTAAATACTTCATAAAAAATTAATTCCGAGACCAAAGTAAAGTTTCTGTAAATTGATTGTTAAAAAATGTTATAATCCTTTTTCTGCAATCGTTTGCGGTGTCGTTTGCACTCGAAGTGTTATAAAACAGGTAGTAACTGGTGGGTAACTTTTGGGGCGTTAAAAGCATTTAAACGATCAGTTTGATCATAAAAATAAAACCGTACCTTTAGTGTTAGAAATTTTAAAAAGACCAATTAAGCTAGTCTAGGTTATGCGAAGTAATCAGATCACTATCAAAGATATTGCGCGAATATTGGGAATCTCTCCTTCTACTGTATCCAGAGCGCTGAAGGATCATCCGGATATCAATACAGATACGAAGAAAGCGGTAAATGAACTTGCCAGCAAGCTGAAATACCAGCCCAATGCAGTGGCTTTAAGTCTGAAAAATAGCCGCAGCAATACTATCGGCATTATGATTCCAGAAATCGTCCATTATTTTTTCTCTTCAGTAATCAGCGGAATTGAAGATGTGGCTTCGCAAAAGGGATATACAGTCATTATTTGTCAGTCGAACGAAAAATTTGCACGCGAGGTATCCAACGCGAAGGCTTTGCTTTCGCATCGTGTAGATGGAATTTTAATCTCTATTTCAAAGGAAACCAATTCGTTCGATCATTTTGTGAATTTGCAGGAAGGTGGAATTCCTTTGGTGTTTTTTGATCGTATTGCTCCGGGAATTAGCGCTGATTTGGTTATTACTGACGATATAGATGCTTCATACAATGCCACCCGGCACCTGATCGAAACCGGATGTAAGCGGATTGCACATTTTGCTGGTCCTCAAGGTCTGGTCATCGGTCGCGATCGCCTTCAGGGTTATCTCAATGCTTTGACAGAAGCCGGTTTACCTATTGATAAACGGCTGATTATTGAAGCTGATACATTTGAAAAAGCCCGGAATACAGTTGGTCAAATGTTAGATACAGGAAATGTTCCGGATGGCATTTTTGCGGTGAACGACATGACTGCCATAGGTGCCATGCAAACCATCCAAAAAAGAGGATATAAAATTCCCGATCAAATTTCGATTGTTGGTTTCAGCGATGGCTATTTATCCGGAATTACCGATCCGCATCTTTCATCGGTCGACCAACATGGTTACGAAATGGGAACCACTGCGGCCGAAATGCTTTTCCACCGCATATTATCCGACGAAGAGGAATATGTTCCTGAAATTAAAGTTTTAAGAGCCGATTTGATTGTAAGGGGGAGTTCGGAGAAGGAATAAATTCAAATTAATTGAAAATTTATGTTCTTTGCTGCAAACGTTTGCAATGCGGTTTTTTGTTCTAAAAGTCTCTGTTTTGCTTGTCAGATAAGGTTTCTGGCAAATTTTAGATTTGGATTATTCAAAAAAGCTTCTTTATATTTGTATCGTTAATTCCGTTTTCTGTTAATTCCAAACATACTTCATTTGGCTTCCTGAAATGAGTTTCGGGGCAGCTTCAATTAATTCCAAACATTAGATGATGTTTTTAGACTGATATTTTTTGATTTCAGGTTAAAGTGTTAAGCCAATTTTTCGTGGCATCGGTATTTGATTGGGTATAAACTTATATCTTAAATCGTTAATCATTAATCATTAATCAAATTATCTTGCGTCTTGAATCTAAATTTTGAATCAAATGAAGAAGAAACCTGCTTTAAGTTTTTGGCAAATCTGGAACATGAGTTTTGGTTTTCTGGGTATCCAGTTTGGCTTTGCTTTGCAAAATGCCAATGTCAGCCGAATATTCGAAACCCTTGGCGCCAATGTTGATGACATTCCTATCTTGTGGATTGCGGCCCCGGTTACCGGGTTGATCATTCAGCCGATTATCGGACACATGAGCGACAAAACCTGGAATCGCTTTGGACGGCGTCGTCCATATTTTCTGGTTGGAGCCATCCTGGCATCGTTGGCTTTGTTGTTCATGCCCAATTCACCTTCGCTTTGGATAGCTGCCGGACTGCTCTGGATGATGGATGCATCGATTAATGTTTCGATGGAACCTTTTCGCGCATTTGTTGGCGACATGTTACCAAGTGAGCAACGGACAACCGGGTTTGCTATGCAGAGTTTCTTTATTGGTACAGGCGCGGTTGTGGCTTCGGCTCTTCCATGGGTTTTTACCAACTGGTTTAATGTGTCGAATGAGGTTGTTGCCGGTGAACGGATTCCACAATCAGTAAAACTTTCGTTTTACCTTGGTGGTGCCGTTTTTCTACTGGCCGTACTTTGGACTGTTTTCTCTACCAAAGAATATCCGCCCGAGGATCTGGCCGAATTTGAAGCTGAGAAAAAACAATCGTCAGAAACAGTTGAGATACCTGCGTCATCATCACAAAGCCTTCTACCGGGTTTTATCCGGAATGGTTTAATCTGGTTGATCGCTGGTATTCTTGGAAGTTTGTTGATTCTTCAGATGGGCTGGTCGAAGGAGTTGTATATTTTATCAGTTGGACTTGGCGCTTTCGGATTGATTTTACTGACTTCGGCCTGGTACACTCGACAAGGCTTGGTACATAACGGCTTTGTTGAGGTAATTACTGATTTGATGAACATGCCCAAAACCATGAAACAATTGGCAGTTGTTCAGTTTTTCTCTTGGTTTGCCTTGTTTGCCATGTGGATTTATTCTACTTCGGCAGTAACCAGTCATATTTATGGAACCAGCGACACGGCTTCGGCTTTGTATAACGAAGGAGCCAACTGGGTTGGAATATTGTTCGCGACCTACAACGGCTTTGCTGCCTTGGTCGCTTTTTTACTTCCGCTATTGGCCAAATGGACCAGCCGTAAAATGGCTCATGCCATCGCACTGATTTGTGGTGGAATTGGATTGGCTTCGTTTTACGTCGTGAAAGATCCGCATATGCTTGTTGTTTCGATGTTGGGCGTTGGATTTGCCTGGGCCAGCATTTTATCGATGCCATATGCCATTCTTACCGGATCGTTGCCTGCACAGAAAATGGGAACTTACATGGGTATTTTTAACTTTTTCATTGTGATTCCTCAGATACTGGCTGCCAGTATTCTTGGCTTTTTTACCAAAGTATTGTTTCATGGGCATGCTATTTATGCCCTGATTTTAGGTGGCGCTTCATTGCTGATTGCCGCTGCGAGTGTAATGTTTGTCGATGATGTTGATCAAAAATAATTTGAATAATGATTGAAGCTTGCCTGTTTGATTTGGATGGAGTAGTGGTTGATACAGCCAAGTACCATTTTATTGCATGGAAGGCCTTGGCTGAAGAACTGGGATTTGAATTCACCCTCGAAGATAATGAACGATTGAAAGGCGTTAGCCGGATGCAGTCGCTCGATATTTTGCTTGAGATCGGTGGGTTGAATTTTTCAGTTCAGGAAAAAGAAGCCATGGCCGAAAAGAAGAACGCGCTTTATGTGAGTTACATTGAAAAAATGACCCCGGACGAAACATTGCCCGGAGTAGAAACATTTCTTCAGGAATTAAGAACTGCCGGAATAAGGATTGCACTAGGTTCTGCCAGTAAAAATGCACCGATGATTTTGAAACGTATTCAACTCTCCGGAATGTTTGACGCAATTGTGGATGGAAATTCCATCTCGGAAGCTAAACCAAATCCGGAAGTATTCCTGAAAGGTGCTGAGAGATTGGGTGTTTTGCCAGAGAATTGTGTGGTATTTGAAGATGCCATTGCCGGAATTGAAGCTGCACAGAATGCTAATATGTATTCGGTTGGTATTGGTAACCCCGAAACATTGGGTTTTGCCGATCTGGTTATTCCAGGATTCGACGGATTTACTGTCGAAAGATTGAAAGCCTGCTTACCTTTTCCGCAAACGGGGAAAGCTTAGGGCAATAGTGAGCAGTTGGAGTTTGTTGTGAAAATAGAGAAGTAAGATTCTCATTCAAAGCAATATACTTTGCCGTTGGCTTCAGCTAACGGAGCAGAAAAGATAGAAAAAGGAAACAATTCGAAATTTAACCTGATTCACCTCAGGCTTAATAATATAAAATCGTATGAAAGATTACATCATACATAACGAGTGGAAGATCATCGAAAAGGGATTTCACAAGGAGGATAACCGCATTACCGAAAGTTTGCTTAGCATTGGCAACGGCAGAACCGGGCAGCGGGCAAACTTCGAAGAGAAATTTACCGGAGACACCCTTCGCGGAAGCTATGTTGCCGGTGTTTATTATCCCGACAAAACCCGTGTGGGGTGGTGGAAAAATGGCTATCCCGAATATTTTGCCAAAATCCTGAATGCCACCAACTGGATCGGAATTAATGTATCGGTTGATGGCGAAGAGCTTGATTTAAACACAGCTAAAATCAACTTATTTTATCGCGACCTTGATATGAAATCGGGTTTGCTGACACGCCATTTTGTGGCAGAATTGTCCTCCGGAAAGCAAATCGAAGTACATTCCAGAAGATTTTTAAGTATTGCTGATCAGGAAATTGGTGCCATCCGATATTCAGTAAAAGCGCTTAATTTTTCAGGAGAAATCTGCTTTCATCCTTATATCGATGGCGATGTGGTGAACGAAGATTCGAACTACGATGAAAATTTCTGGATCGGCATCGCTCAAAAAATTGGATGCTGTTCCGGGTTCGTTTGTGTGGAAACCAAAAAAACTGCTTTTCAGGTTTGTACCGGAATGAGTTTCAAAACAAAACTGAATGAGCAAATCATTGATGTTGAATCAAAAGGCATTGAAAAAGAAAAATATGTTGGAGCTGATGTCAAGGTTTCGGTAAAACTAGGCGACGAGGTTTGCATCGAAAAATATGTGGCCATTGTTTCAACGCTTAATCACTCTAAAAATAAGCTTCAGGAAGCTATTGAGAAAATACTGAGAAAAGCTTCAGATAAAGGATTCGACAAACTTTTTGCCGATCAGGAAAAGGCATGGGCAAAACGTTGGGAGACCAGCGACATTTGTATTGAAGGCGATGTGGCTGCCCAACAGGGAATCCGTTTTAATATTTTTCAGCTGAACCAAACTTATATGGGCGACGACGAACGCCTGAACATTGGGCCGAAAGGGTTTACCGGCGAAAAATATGGTGGTGTAACTTATTGGGATACTGAAGCCTTTTGCTTGCCATTTACCCTTGGAACCGCTCCACAAATGGTGTCGAAAAACCTGCTGTTGTATCGTTACAAGCATCTGCAAAAAGCGATTGAAAATGCCGGAAAGCTTGGTTTTACTGATGGTGCAGCCTTGTTTCCTATGGTAACCATAAATGGTGAAGAATGCCACAATGAATGGGAAATTACCTTCGAAGAGATTCACCGTAACGGAGCTATTGCCTACGGAATTTTCAACTACATCAACTATACAGGAGACAAAGAATATCTGGCGCCATACGGGTTCGAAGTGTTGCTAGCCCTGTCGCGTTTCTGGAGCCAGCGTGTGAACTGGTCGGAAGAAAAGAAAAAATTTGTAATGTTGGGTGTTACCGGTCCCAACGAGTACGAGAACAATGTGAACAACAATTTCCACACCAGCTACATGGCTGTGTGGACCTTAAAATATACACTCGAAGCTATCGATTTTCTGAAGAAGGAACATCCGATTTTGTTCGAAGATCTGGTAAAAAAGCATAAACTGAAGGAGTTAAATGAAACTTCACGCTGGAAAAAGATCATCAAGGATATGTATTTTCCTTACGATTTCAACCGGAAAATTTATTTGCAACAAGATGGCTTTCTCGACAAGGAACTGATTCCGGCCAGTCAGTTGAAACCCGAAGACCGCCCAATCAATCAAAAATGGTCGTGGGATCGTATTTTGCGGTCACCTTATATCAAACAAGCAGATACTTTACAAAGCATATTTTGGTTCGAAGACGACTTCGAGCGCAATAGCATCGAGCGCCATTTCGATTTCTACGAGCCACTGACGGTGCACGAATCATCGCTTTCGTGTTGTATCCATTCCATTTTAGCTGCAGCCATCGGCCGTCAGGAAAAAGCATACGAAATGTATTTACGTACTGCGCGCCTCGATTTAGACGATTACAATAACGACACCTGCGATGGCCTTCACGTCACCAGTATGGGCGGAACCTGGATGGCTTTTGTTCAAGGTTTTGGTGGAATGCGCGTGAAAAATGGAAAGCTAAACTTCAATCCGTTTATTCCTGATGGCTGGAAGTCATATTCCTTCCGCCTTAATTTCAGGGGAGCTCATCTCGAATTTAATTTGAGCGGATCAGAGTTCCGATTGGTCAATCATTCCAAAATTGACATCGAACTGGTTGTTCATGGAAAACAGTACCATCTGCCTGCAAAAAAGGAGCTGACAATTACTAACTAGACACAATATTATATCATGAAGAAACTATCAATATTCATTATTTCTATCGCGTTCAGCATTTCAACTTTTGCGCTGAATGTTGATCGTGTTGAACCTATGTTTTGGTGGGTGGGCATGAAAAATCCAACCGTCCAGTTGATGGTTCATGGACAGGAAATTACTGCATCCGAAATCAGCCTGAATTACCCGGGCGTGAAGATTACTTCCATTAGCCGTCAGGAAAATCCCAACTATGTGTTTATCGATTTAAGTATTTCTCCGGAAGCCAAAGCCGGCAATTTTCCCATTCAATTCAGGAAAAATAAAAAAGAAGTGGTTACTTATACTTACGAACTGAAAAATCGCGAAACACATTCGGCTGACCGGAAAGGTTTTGATCAATCAGATGTGATTTACCTGATTACACCTGACCGTTTTGCCAATGGAAATCCAGATAATGATGCTGTTGCTGACATGAAAGAACTGCCCAATCGTAGCGACTATAACGGTCGTCATGGTGGCGACATTCAGGGAATTAAAAATAGCCTGGATTACTTGTCTGGGATGGGATTTACTTCTGTTTGGCTCAATCCGGTTCTTGAAAATAACATGACACAGGTTTCGTACCACGGCTATTCAACCACCGATTTTTATAAGGTTGATCCACGCTACGGAACCAATGAAGAATATCGCGAATTAGGAAAAACCATTCATCAAAAAGGTATGAAATTGATGATGGATATGATTTTTAACCACATTGGATCTGAACATTGGTGGATGAACGACATGCCATCAGCTGACTGGCTAAATAACTATCCGGACTATAAAATTACAACCCATCGTCGTACAGTCAATCAAGATCCGTATGCTTCTGAAGTTGACAAAAAAGCCATGTCTGACGGTTGGTTTGTTCCTACAATGCCCGATCTGAACCAGCGCAATGCTTTCGTGCAGAATTACCTGATCCAGAATAGTATTTGGTGGACAGAGTATGTCGGTTTAGATGGAATCAGGATGGATACCTATCCTTACCCTGATAAAAATGCAATGGCCGAATGGACTCGGCGGATGCTGGAAGAATATCCCGATTTTTATATGGTCGGCGAAGAATGGTCGATGAATCCGGGGATTGTGGCTTACTGGCAAAAAGGAAAAGTAAACAAGGATGGATTTGTTTCTGAACTTCCGGGTCTGATGGATTTCCCAATGAACGATGCTGTTATTCAGGGCTTGAAAAATCCGGATAACGACGGGTTTGTGAGGATTTACGAGTCGTTGGCCAACGATTTCCAGTATGCTCATCCTGAAAAGTTGGTTGTTTTTCCGGACAATCACGACATGGTTCGTTTTTACGATCAATTAAACAACAACATCGACCTGATGAAACTTGGGTTGGTTTGGTATGCAACGACCCGCGGAATACCACAACTGTTTTATGGAACCGAAGTTCTGATGACTGCACCCGGACCTCGGGAAGATGGTAAAATCCGTGCTGATTTTCCGGGAGGTTGGGCTGGTGATGCTGTGAATGCGTTTACCGGGGTTGGACTAACCGGACAACAAAAAGATGTTCAGGATTTTATCCGGAAAATTTTAAATTGGAGAAAAACCAATCCGGTAATTTACACAGGTGAGTTGAAACACTTTGTACCGATGGATAATGTCTACGTTTATTTTCGATACAATGGGAACAGTAAGGTAATGGTTGTGCTGAATAAAAATTCACAGG
>JBBQXI010000119.1:0-10041 GCA_038209805.1 Bacteroidales bacterium
GAATACCCGAAATGGTGCTTCAGCTCGAAGAAGTATGTGAGCAGGCATGTGTTGAATTAACTGAGGAATATGATACGTTTAAAAATAAAAAGTTATGAAAAATAAAAATAAAATAAAGCTTTTTCTTGTTGATGATGATGCTGTATTTCTCAAATTATTGGAAATCGAATTTCTGGAACATGGCGATTTTGATATTAAAACCTTTGCAACAGGTGAACTCTGTGTTGAAAATTTAACACAAAACCCCGATGTTATCGTATTGGATTATTATTTGGACGGTGTTGACCGTGATGCAATCAACGGACTTGACACTCTGGATCAGATCAAAGCTTTTAATCCTGATCTTCCGGTGATTATGTTATCATCTCAGGATAAAATTGATGTTGCCATCAATTGCATGCATCACAAGGCATTCGATTATGTAGTGAAAAGCGAAACTGCATTCATGCGTTTAAAAAAAATCATTACAACGATACTGGAAACTCAAAAACTCGAAAAACAACTGAATTGGTATATGGAACGGATGTAAAAATCTCTTCAAAAAAGATAGCTGAGGACCTCTGGATACAGAGGTTTTCTTATTTATACCCGATTGTCTTCGAATGTGTGAATGATATAACTCTTAACCGGAATTGTGTAACACTTACCAGGAGCATCCTAACGATCTTTGAATAGTGAAAATGGTTTCACCAAACAAAAGTCTTATCATGAAGAAATTAACGCTTATTACCCTTTCAGCATTTCTGATGTTGTCGGTTATACCAAACCCAATAAAAGCCGCAACAGATGCTGAGGCTGAAAAAACAGTAACAATATCAACCGAAACAATAAAAAGTAATGATCAGTTAAACGAAATCAAATCGATTGATTTAACGGCATTAAGTACTTCTGAAAATAAAGAAGTTTTGAAGGAAGCAAGCCCACTATTAAACGAACAGGGACGTCACAATGGCAGATATAATCACCGACGCAACAGAGACGTTGACGTTACCATCCAATCAGACCGCACTTATGGACATCATCATAATGGAGCATACATTGGCGGTGGTGGAGTATTGGTTCTGATTCTGATTTTAATTCTGATACTTTAAACATTAATCAAGATGCCATTATTAACTATTTTACTCGTAATAATTGTTGTGGGAGTCCTGCTTTGGCTGGTTAATTCATTTCTCCCCATGGACCACAACATCAAAAAAATTCTGAATGTTGTAGTTATCATTATTCTGATCGTGTGGTTGCTCAAAGTATTTGGAATATTCAGTAGCCTGATGGATATACATGTTTAAAAATTACAACTATGAATCTGAAAAGAATCTTTGGCGGCCTCCTTACTTTACTCGGAACAGGTGCTCTTATTTATGCTGCCGTACTATTTGTCAATGAATCAGCCGGTAAAAATGATACCAGAGCACTTATTATATATGGTATTCTTGGTTTCGTTTTCTTTATTGCAGGCATCAACCTAATACGTACAACAAAAGATGAAGCATAAGTTGCAAATTTCAATTAGATCAGAATCATTTTCAGATTAAATTAAATATCGTTTGGAAAATGCAACCAGATATAAGTGCAAAAGTCTCTCCCACTTTGGGATAGACTTTTGTGCATAATATGGATCGCCATGGTATTTAGATATTGAATTTTAATAACTCGCGAAAAGACCTGATTGCAAATTCGGAAACACTACCTTCGGAGAAATTGTACACGAAATTTATTCAATAAAACTAAAATCATGCAAGTTGCTGTTACCAGAAAGAAGTTTATTTTTTCTCCGGACCCTTCCAGAATAATTGCCCGGTTTCTATACTTAGATGATGAAAGGTCAGCTAATATTATCAGGAAAGTACTGGCCATGCCAGAAAAAGAAGTAAATACAGCAATCAGTCAATTGCTAAGAGGATATTCCAGACGACACCGCAATATTTCGAGAATATTTGAAAAACATTTTGACAGATTAGGTCCCATTTTCGACAAAATTGAAGTGAACGAAGAGGATCTTAGCATGGCGCAGAAAGCCCTGATCGGATCCTATTTCACCATGGAATATTCCATTGAGTCAGCAGCTTTTTTTAATCCTTCGGTAGTAGATGACCCCGATCAATCGGAAATCGGCCCGGATGAAAAACGCGTCATTTTTAGTTTCCGTGCAACTGGAGAAGGGCACATTTCATCAATTGTTTTTCGAACCGGAATTCTTGACAAAAATAATAACCTGAGCATTGAACCAGTTGGTAAAATGTTAGCTGAAGCAGATGTCATTAAACGGAATTTTTACGATAAAAAGACATTTCAGGAAAAATTAGCCGAAATGAATGAAGCGGAAAATAATATTTCCCCAGCCATTCTGGACAAACACGACAAGATAACTGACCAGGCAGACGTAATGCCTCCTGTTATAATTGATCAACCCACCGAAATACAGGAATCTAAAAACACAGTTTCTTCTGCTTTTATTTTGGATCAACTTGGAGACAATTTCACCTATGGTGAATTAATGAGAAACCTTGCCGTTGCTATAAAAAAACCAGACATCTCGGCGAATCAGATTAAAATATTAAACCAGTTGATGTGGCTGGCTTCCTCGCACTACGAGATAAATTTCTCAATCGATTCTGCCATTTCCGAAAGAGTCATTTTCCCGGTTTCGGCAACCGAACAAAAAGGGATTGAAGACGCCCGTTTTGTTAAATTCACCGACGATAATGGAGAAATAACTTATTATGCCACCTACACCGCTTACGATGGAGTAGCCATATTACCTAAACTAATTAAGACAACCGACTTCTATAATTTCAAGATTTTGCCAATCAATGGTGAGCTTGCCCGGAATAAAGGAATGGCCTTATTTCCCCGAAAAATCAAAGGCAAATACGCCATGTTGTGCCGAATGGACGGCGTCAACAATTATATCGCATATTCCGACAATATCAACATCTGGAGAGAAGCTAAAATGATTCAGCAACCTGCCTATCCGTGGGAACTGGTTCAAATTGGCAATGCTGGTTCACCAATCGAAACCGAAGATGGCTGGTTGGTAATCACCCATGCGGTTGGACCAATGAGAGAATATACTTTAGGAGCGTCTTTGTTTAATCTGGAAAATCCGGAAATTCAAATTGGCAGACTGGATCGTCCACTGATCACTCCAAACGAATCAGAAAGAGAAGGTTATGTTCCAAATGTGCTTTATTCATGCGGCTCAATAATCCATAATAATGACTTGATTATTCCATATGCCATGTCTGACCATTCATCAACATATGCCACTGTCAATTTAAAGGAATTACTGGATGTACTAAAGGCTTCAGAAAAACAATCGACCCCGAAGTAAATCATCCGTGTCCTGGCTTTGATTAAAAATATCCTTTTGAAACTACTTTTCTGATTAATGCATCTCGTCAATTATGTGAGAATTATATAATTTTTTATCGGAATTGTGTAACAATCAGATGCATTCAGATCTATAATTTTGTAGTGAAAAAATGATTTTTCATTAAGCTTAATTCAAAATGGAAGCATACGTATTAATAGTAAATCTATCAGAGGAAAAAGGCAGGCTTAAACAAAAATTTGCAAGTCTGACTGATGATGACCTGTTGTTTGAAGAGGGCAAGAGAGAGGAAATGTTTGGCAGAAATCAATTAAGACTTGGGTCAACAGAAAATGAATACGACAAATTTATACCTATGCTATAATTGTTAAGTAATAGGAAAGATAAAATGTCACATTTCTACTTTTCGACTCACCCCGAGCTCGCTTTACTCGCTCCGCCCCTCTCTCGCGAGAGAGGGGCGGAGTCACCGTAAGGTGGCTTGGGGTGAGTAGATTTAAAATACGACAATAAATACTTCTCATTACTTAATAAAAGTGATTTTGTAAAAAAAATACAGATCAAATTTTTAAAGACAAAAAGTATTTAACCAGAAATGCTTGAAAAAAGGGATCGATTCGAAATCCCTTTTTTCAATTCAGATTATTGGGATCACTCTTCATGCGTCAGATTTCGCAACTCACAATGGGCTTTGGCTATGAATAACGCAACCGATTAGCTGTGAGCTTGGTCATCTTTAGGCTTCAGCCTGAGCTCAGTCGAGCAGAGATTTATGGGCAACTAAAAATTAAAATGAATATCCGCAAAGTACCAATTTGAAAATCTTTGAAAATTGAAGTCAATGCCGTTCCCTGCCTGCGGCTGGCAGGCGTCCGCAACAAAGTTTTCGCCTTTAAAAAGCCTTTTGTACAGACGAATTTTTTCAAATATTCTATTTTCTACAAATACTCAGCCCCTCTGGGGCACTACCATTTATTTAGGTAAAAGTGCCAGCGGCACAAAATATCTGTGACCAATGATTAGCCGTAGTATCGAGAGTGCCGTAGGTGCGATACATTTATTTCTATGTTTAGATAATCATTGGGGCAATCATTGATATTCATAAAAATCAACAAGACATTATTTTTGATACAGGCACAAATTGCACATTCTATACTAAAATGTGTGAATGATGTAACTCTTAACCGGAATTGTGTAATGCTTTCGGATACCAGATACGTGACCTTTGAGTAGTGAAAATTTATTCACCCACAGATAAAACGAAAGACAATGAACACATCAGAAGTAACCGGAAACTGGAATACGATCAAAGGCAAGCTCAAACAGAAATTTGCCGGACTGACGGACAATGACCTTATGTTTGCTGACGGCATGAAAGATGAGATGATTGGCCGGCTCCAGATTAAGCTTGGTAAAACCAAGGAAGAAATGCAAAACATAATTAATGCACTTTAAAACTTGCTCAAAATGGGAACAATAAAATTAAATACTTTGACGAATAAAATATTCATCGGAGCTTTTGCCCTTCTACTTCTCTTTTCGTTCGATGTCTCGGCTAAAAAGGTAAAATTTCTGACTTCAACACTAGTTCCGGCGGCTCGTGGTTATGTGAAAATAAACCGCGATAAAAACCTAAATTATAATCTCAGCATCAATATTTCAAATTTAGCCGAAGCTTTTCGCCTTGAACCATCAAAACTAAATTATATCGTTTGGATGGTAACCGATGAAGAAATAACCATGAACATGGGGAAAATTAAAAGTACGGTCGGATTCTTATCTAAAGACCTGAAGGCCAAATTTGAGACCGTGACCTCGCTCAAACCTGTAAAAATATTTATTACAGCTGAAGACGACCCAAGCCGTCAATATCCCGGGAAAGAAATTGCATTAACGACCAACAAATTTTAAGATTTTACACCTTTTAATATAAACAACATGAGCAATCTACTTTACTTAATTGCAGTGATCCTGGTTATCGCATGGGCGATCGGATTTGTCGGCTACAACATTGGCGGCATCATTCATATTCTTCTTGTTATTGCAATTATTGCAATAATACTTAGAGTTATACAAGGCAGAAATATACTTTAATACAAATGCAGTAATAACATTTTAAAACAAAAATTATGAGTTCAGGAAAAGTATTACTAGGCTTATTGGTTGGTGCCACCGCAGGTGCATTGGCCGGAATTTTATTAGCTCCACACAAAGGAACAATTACCCGCAAGAAAATAAAAAGATCAAGTAACGCTTTTGCCGATGGGGTAAAAGAAAAATTTGATGGTTTGCTTGAGGATATCTCCGAAAAATTTGAAAAAGTGAAAAGTGAAGTGACTGACTTTACCGAGAAAAAAATGGCAAAATCAGCCGACACGAAAGAATCAAAAACGGTTCAGAATTAAGATTTTGTTGAGCTAATTTAAATATTGAGTCTGCTTCGGAATGGTTTCATAGACACTCTGGAGTAGATTCAAATTTTAAATCAGCAACGCACAAACTTTAAATACCGCATGACCCCTGGAGTATTAAAACAGATCAAGACAAGACCAAAGCCATGGAAAATAATACAAGTATAATTGAGACACTTCTCGAAAAAGCTACTGAATATGGTAAATCCAGTTATGAATTGGCAAAACTTAAGGCTTTGGATAAAACATCGGATGTGGTATCCACGCTTCTGGCCAATTCGGTTGTTTGGGTCATTCTTTCGTTGTTTATGCTATTCCTGAATTTGGGATTGGCTTTCTGGCTAGGCGAAATCCTTGGAAAAATTTATTTCGGATTCTTTGTGGTAGCCGTCTTTTACGGCATTTCAGGAATTCTGATCTATTTCTTTATGCACGACTGGATTAAAAAAGTTGTCTGTAATAATTTCATTAAACAGGTGCTAAAATGAAAGGTCATGGAAAATATCACAACTTCCGCGGAGCTCAAAGAAGCCATTCAACTTTTAGAATTTGAACATACCTATAAGGGTCAAGTATTAAAGGAACAATTACTACTTGCCGGAGAAAGTTTAAAACCTTCGAACCTGATTAAAAACGCTTTTTCCGAAGTTGCCTCATCACCTTACCTTGTGGATAATCTTTTGGGAGCAACAATAGGTTTGGCTTCCGGATATATTTCAAGAGTCATAGCTGTTGGTTCATCAGGTAATAAATTCAGAAAACTCCTTGGTACGATCCTTCAATTCGGCGTTACAAATTTAGTAGCCCAGCATACTGACACTATAAAATCAGTTGGTCAGTTTATCTATCAACATTTCATCCAAAAGAAAGAAATGAACGATAAAATCCAATGATTACCAGAGAAATACAATTGCCATTTTTTGTTAAGGCAAGCCTTTTTTTTATTGGTTTGGTTGCCTTGCTGGCTATATTGTATGTCGCTCAAAGTATCATTATACCTATTATTTTCGCATTTATCATAGCAATTGTACTACACCCTGTCGTAAATTTTTTCGAGAAAAGAAAGATAAACCGGGTTGTAGCTATCGCATTTACTCTATTTCTTACTATTATAGTAATTGTAGCTCTTTGCGTTCTAATCATCTCGCAAGTAAGTCGATTTAGCGAAACATGGCCATTACTGGCCGATAAATTTACGGTTATGCTCAATCAGTCGATAACCGACATATCCGGTTATCTCGACGTAAACCCGACTAGTATCCACGAATGGATTACGAAAGTCAAAAGTGAAATAATTAATACCAGCACGGCTGCAATTGGCCAAACACTCGTGATTGTTGGTGGCCTGATAGCAGTATTGTTGTTGATACCAACATACGTTTTTATAATATTATTTTATCAGCCTCTCTTAATTGAGTTTATTCACAGATTGTTTGGTTCTAATCACCAAAGCAAGGTAAAAGAGATAGTTACCCAGACAAAAACAGTCATACAGCGATATTTGGTCGGATTAATTATAGAAGCAATAATAGTAGCCGCCCTGGATACCACCGCACTTCTTATTCTTGGAATTGATTATGCTATCCTTCTGGGCATTATTGCTGCATTGCTAAATGTTATTCCGTATATCGGAGGATTGGTGGCCGTTGCATTACCCATGATATTAGCTATAGCTACTAAAACAACAGCTTGGTATGCGATCTATGTACTGATCGCTTATTACATCATTCAACTATTCGACAACAATTTTATTGTTCCTTATATAGTTGCCTCAAAAGTTAAAATAAATGCACTTTTTTCAATCATCGTGGTATTCATTGGAAACGCCTTATGGGGCATATCTGGAATGTTCCTTTCAATACCCATACTTGCCATATTAAAACTGATTTTCGACCATATCGAACCCTTAAAACCGTGGGGCTATCTTCTGGGCGACACGATGCCACCCCGAATAAATATAAAACCAATTTTAAAGAAAATACTCAACTAGATAAATACGAGACCATGAAAAATAAACCAATAAGTCATGAATTTGGCACGAAAAGTATCCATCAGCAGGAATTACCGAAACAAATAAACACCTTCAAAACCGCAATTACAGCTAGTGATAAGGGAAGAAAATTAAAACCAAAAGGGACAAGCGAAAAGCACGAAATCCTGATATTATCCTCCTACCCTCCAAGAGAATGCGGCATTGCAACCTATACCTCTGATTTGATAAGTTCGCTAAATAATAAATTCAGCAATTCATTTTCAATCAGGGTTTGTGCTTTGGAAACAGGCGATTCAAAATTTCTTTATCCGCCAGAAGTTAAATATACGCTAATCACCACGCTGGATGCTGAATACAAAAAAATGGCAACCACGATCAATAACGACAAAAATATTAAGATAGTATTAATCCAGCACGAATTTGGTTTTTTTGCCAAACAGGAACAAGCGCTTCAGCAATTTATATCCGAACTCTCAAAACCGGTAGTTGTTGTTTTTCATACGGTACTGCCTCATCCTGGCCTCAAGTTAAAACTAAATATACAGCGAATTGCTGCCTTCTGTAAGTCGATTATAGTGATGACGCACACTTCGGCTAAAATTTTGAAGAAGGATTACGACATTCCGCAGCAAAAAATTTCGGAAATCGCACATGGTACCCACCTGGTGCCCCATTTAAACGAGAAATTTCTGAAGGAAAAATACGATTTAAAAGGGCGAAAAGTCCTTAGCACATTTGGTTTGTTGAGTTCAGGAAAAGGGATTAAAACTACGCTCGAAGCTTTGCCTGCCATTATTGAGCAATGTCCCGAAGTTATGTTTCTGGTTATTGGGAAAACACATCCCGAAGTAGTGAAGACTGAAGGTGAAAAATACCGGGAAATGCTCCACGCTATTGTCACACGATTGCACCTTGAAAAACATGTTCTATTTATAAACAGATATTTGCCGCTAACAGAACTACTTGAATATTTACAACTTACTGATATTTATTTATTTACTGCCAACGACCCGCTTCAGGCCGTATCGGGTACTTTTGCTTATGCCATGAGTTGCGCCTGCCCGATTATCTCGACACCAATACCACATGCGAAGGAAGTTTTGACTGAGGACACTGGAATTATTTTTGATTTTCTCAATTCGACCCAACTTGCTGATGCAGCTATCCAAATGTTAAGTGATGACCAATTGCGCAGAAATATGAGTGTTAATTCGCTCCAGAAAATTGCATCAACCGCATGGGAAAATTCGGCCGTTGCACACGCTACGCTCTTCGATCAGATATTGAATGAAGAGAGGCCATTGAAGTATAATAATCCGGTTATTAATCTGGATCATCTGAAGAAAATGACAACCGATATTGGAATTATCCAGTTCTCAAAAATAAACCAACCCGATATTACTACCGGCTATACTCTTGATGATAATGCCCGTGCAATGATTGCCATGTGCATGTACTACCAGTCAACAGGCGATAAAGAGAGCATAAAATACATCTGGAAATATCTAAACTTCATCAAATATTGCCAGTTACCCGAAGGTGGTTTTTTGAATTATACCGATCGGAATAATCAGTTTACCAACCAAAATGATGATGTCAATTTAGATGATTCCAACGGAAGAGCCATCTGGGCTTTAGGCTATTTATTGTCGTTAACAGATATTTTGCCATTGGAAATCATTTCTGAAGCAGATCATATTATTGAAAAAACATTTCTTCTCATTGAATCGATGCATTCAACACGAGCAATGGCTTTCTCAATAAAAGGTCTTTACTACTATCACAACACCATGAAGTCACCCGAGAATCTGGTGCTGATTAAAAAATTAGCGGATCGGCTTGTTCAAATGTATAAGCACGAATCAGAAACAGAATGGGAATGGTTTGAAAGTTACCTGACTTATGCCAATAGTATTTTACCGGAAGCCTTGTTGTATGCCTGGTTGTTAATCGGAGACAATACGTATGAGAAAATAGCAGTTAAATCCTTTAACTTTTTAATGTCGCAAATTTTTAATGAAAACGGCATTGAAGTAATCTCCAACAGGAAATGGCTTCAAAAAGGAGAGAAAGCCGGTAGCTTTGGAGAACAACCCATTGATGTTGCCTATACCATTATGACATTAAGTAAATTTTACGATGAATTTCAGGATGAAGACTACCGACTGAAAATGGAAATCGCATTTAATTGGTTTTTAGGGAACAACCGCTTACATCAGATTGTTTATAACCCATGCACCGGAGGTTGTTACGATGGATTGGAGGAATTCAATGTGAACCTGAATCAGGGAGCCGAATCAACA
>JBBQXI010000120.1:0-9971 GCA_038209805.1 Bacteroidales bacterium
CGATACTATACTAACTAATTTTAGTATTTTAGATGTTATACGGATTATAAAGTAACTGGAGCTAATTTTGCACGCTTGGTCACCTTTATTTTGGGATATTTCAGATGGTGAAAACTCAGTTTACCATTTGGTTTTTGAAAGACATTCACGCGAGCCACATAAAAATCATGTTCTCCGTTGAAAATAGCAATTGGTCGATTTACATCACCAAGTTCAAGTTCCGATTCAAAAAAGAGCTTAAAAATAACATCAACAGAATCTCTTGATTGCACAATATAACTATGCTTTGTCCGATCAGTAAAGTCATCAACCGTAATGTAAAACCCATTACTGGATGAAGATACAGCAGCAGCTTTTTGAATAGACGGGCGAAATGAAAAACAAAAAACTGCAAATATCAAAACAATACGAATTTTCATCTTCAATAAATTATTACACGATAAATTTCGGTTCTCTTTCCTGAACTTTGTTACACATTTTTTCAAAAGAATTATATAATTCACATATTCACCTGTTAAAAGCATCAATCAAGCATAAACAATGTTTTAAAAACAGGCATTTAATCGTCTTCTGAATTGCAACACAAAAACCCAGTTGATCATCATAAAAATCAAGAACAATTTAAAAACCATAAAACTAGGGATTTATAATTCTCGAATGATCACAATGACACATATTTATCAACAACACTCCATTACTTGTTAACAAAGCAATGTAAGACAGATACATACTGTACTTAAGTTGTATGGGAAATCAGTCTGGGTGTGTTGAATTCCATTTATTAGTCGTAAAACGACCATGAAATTCCAAATCGGAAAGTTCGCCTATAATATGGATAGTCAGGTGCCATAAAATAGTTATTACCAACAAATCCGGACCCAGCATTCATCAGGATAAAAAAGAATCGGGTGCGTTTTAACTTGAGGTTCGCATGTAAATCAATGTATGGATATTTCCCGATCAGTTGGGTATTCTGAAGATAAAATCGGGCTGTTGCCGGATCGTAAGCATCCGCATAAAAAGCGGAATTATATCGGGTATCGGCTCCAATCTGAAAATGCATGACTTTTGAAATAATCGTTCTGTAATTCAGGCTAAGGAATCCGGCAAAGGCAGGCAGATGTATGACGTTTTCGTTGTTTGCTTTCTGCACCAAAGCCTGAGTTCGAATTACCCAGTGGTCGCTTTCGAAATCTTTATTGAGGTAAGCCGAAAGAATCAGCAATTCGCTTTTCGACTGAGCTGGCATGGCTTTATTGCCATTGTAGATGTAGTTTCCAATCAATGAATAATTGACTCCAATTGTAGTTTTATATTGCTGCGAACGAATGCTCGATTTGATCGTCATCTCATTGATATTATTGAAGTCATTCTTCCATACAAAATTATTAGAGAAGAAATACGAATCATAATATTCAGGAACCAGTGTTTTTAAACTTCCTTCAATCCGGAGGCTAGTTGTATCTCTTCCAATTTTTAGTGGCTTATTGACATATCCATTGAGTTCTGTTTGTCCGGTACGATATCCTGTCAGATAAATTCGTCCATCGGCCTCCCATTGCCAGAATTTACCTTCTTCCCTGAATATTCCACCTCCAATATATGTATTTGTCTGTTTGGAAAAGAATAATTTATCGGAACCCAAAAAACTGCTTAAAGGACTTGAAACCTGATAAAAATCCGAACCAATTAAAGGGAATGGATGTGCACCTAGATCAGTAAGTTGAGTAGATGTGTGGTACGATATTTCATCGTGCCCAATATATACGCGCTTCCCAAAAGTGTATTTCCGATCCGGAGCTTCGTAAAATTTGATCTGAAATATGTTTGTCAAACGGGTATACCTTACACTGTCATTTGTAAGTCCTGTGTTGACGTAATTGTTTGTAAAAAAATCGTTAGACTTATCCGTTTTCGTGAATCTTCTTTTGTTTCCCGAGAGCTCAAATTCGTGTATAAATCCCACTCGAGGAATAAATCGTTTAATCACATTTTCAGCAGAGTCGGCCTCAATCGTTTTACCCACCCGATATTCGTTGACTGTAAAAATCGTATTGTTCTGAAGTTTATTAACTGCATCATCCATTCGAACACTGAAATTTTCGGTTTTATCGGTTAAGTCGAGGGGTTGGTTCGCCTCAATCCCCCCATTTTCCTGCCCTTCCAGTCGGTTAAAAATGATGTTCGTATGAGACAGAAATTTATTGGAATTGTAAGAAGAAACCAGAGCAATACTGTGAAATTTATTCGCCTGATACAAATACTGTCCCTGAGATTTTGTCTGGTTATAAATAAATTCGAAGTTGAGCTTCTTATTCACATTTTGCGATAGGAAAACATTAAACCTCGTTTCGTTCTTTGTATTTTTACTATCACTTTGGCTGTAATCGAGCAACGAAAAGGGAGTGGTAGTATTGAAATAATTGATTTGCGAGGGAGTAAGCCAGTAGGCATCAAACGATCGCGCAAAATAGAAATCAGAATTCGGTTTCCGCTGAAAAAAGTCATTGGAAATGTAGGCTCCCCCATTATTCCCGACAAAGGTATTACTTATACTTTTTTGAAAAATTGGTAGGTAAACATGATAGAAAGTCATGGTCGTATCCAGTTCAGCTTTTTCAATCCGTGCACCTGGCTGGCTTACCTGCCATGTTTTTATATAAGAAGGAATCTTAGGCTTAACGGGTGCTTTATTCTTCTTTGAAGACGATTCCGAATCCGAATTCTCCTGCGAATTATTTTGTCTATTCGAATTCGAAACTCCCGGCCTGATTTGCGCATTCGATTGGAATACAATCAGAACTGCCACAACAACTATATAGATATACTTTTTAAACATGTCGGCGCAAAGATAATTAAAATAAACCCTCATCAATATTCAGAAAAGAAGTTCAAATCTGAATTTTTAAAAACAGGATTCGGCACGTGAAATTTAATAATGAAGTTCAATCCAGTCATTCTACGTCTCATTAAAACGAATGAAAACTGAGAATAATATTGAGATCTAAAAAATCAATTTAAAATCGGAATACACACCTGTAAACCAATCGGATAAATGCACATATTCTTAACTTATTTTTGAGCCAACCCAGCGAAATTCAAATAAGTTTTCAACCACCAATTGTTAGTTAATGTCGGACTCCTGAATTTCCAATCGACTTTTGTTTTCTTTATATTTGTTGCAAATTGGAAGGGAATATGATTCCGAATTATGATGAAGGTTCAATAAAAACGCTCGATTGGCAGGAGCATATCCGGAAAAGACCCGGAATGTATATCGGCAAGTTGGGCGATGGCTCGGCGAGCGACGATGGTATATATGTTTTGCTGAAGGAAGTGATGGACAATTCCATCGACGAGTTCATGATGGGAAACGGTAGGAGGATTGAAGTCCGCGTCAGCAATGAACTGGTTTCAGTGCGCGATTATGGTCGCGGCATTCCGTTGGGAAAATTGCTCGATGTTGCTTCGAAAATGAATACCGGAGCCAAATACGACTCTGAAGTATTTAAAAAATCTGTAGGGCTGAATGGTGTTGGGATCAAAGCTGTAAATGCGCTCTCCAGTCACTTTTTAATCAAATCGTTTCGCGAAGGCGAAGTCAAGGAAATCAACTTCAGCGCAGGGATTGTCAAGGAAGAGCAGGATGTTGTTCCAAGCGATCAGCCCAACGGTACCTATGTTGCTTTTACTCCGGATGTGACTGTTTTTAAAGCCTATCATTACATTGACGATTATGTGGTCAATATGATGAAAAACTATTCCTTCCTGAATGCCGGGCTTACGCTGGAGTTCAATGGAGAAAAGTTTCATTCCAAAAACGGATTGCGCGATTTGCTCGAAGAAAACATGGAAGGGGAATCCATTTATCCGGTCATTCACCTGAAAGGCACCGACATTGAAGTTGCTCTAACGCACGGGAATCAGTATGGTGAAGATTATTATTCATTTGTAAACGGACAGCATACCACACAGGGAGGAACTCATCTCGTAGCTTTTCGCGAAGCTCTCGTAAAAGCGATCCGCGATTTCTATAAGAAAGATTTTGATCCGTCCGACATACGTGCCTCTATTGTTGCTGCGATCAGTATTAAGGTTGAAGAACCAGTTTTTGAGTCGCAAACCAAAACAAAACTAGGCTCCAAAGATATCGGACCAGAAGGACCTTCGGTGAGAACCTTTGTGACTAACTATGTTCTGAAGGAACTCGATAATTACCTGCACAAAAATCCGGATGTTTCAGAGGTCTTATTGCGTCGGATTCAGGAATCGGAACGCGAACGCAAAGCCATTTCAGGAATAAAAAAATTAGCCAAACAGCGCTCGAAAAAAGCCAACTTGCATAACAAAAAATTACGCGACTGCCGTGTGCACCTTGACAGTAATCATGAATTGCGTGAAAATTCATCAATTTTCATAACCGAAGGAGATTCTGCAAGTGGATCGATCACAAAGTCGCGCGATGTAAATACACAGGCTGTATTTAGTTTGCGTGGCAAACCATTGAATACCTTCGGATTAACAAAGAAAATTGTTTATGAAAATGAAGAATTTAACCTTCTTCAAGCAGCTTTGAACATCGAAGAAAGTATAGACGATTTGCGCTACAACAAAGTGATCATCGCTACCGATGCTGATGTTGACGGAATGCACATCCGTTTGCTACTGATTACTTTCTTTTTGCAGTTTTTCCCCGAAGTGGTTCGTCAGGGACATCTCTTTATTTTTCAGACCCCGCTTTTTCGTGTCCGCAATAAAAAAGTAACTTACTATTGTTACAACGAAGAAGAACGGGTTTCTGCCATTCAAAAATTGGGGAAAACTGCTGAGATTACCCGGTTTAAAGGTTTGGGAGAAATATCTCCTGATGAGTTTAAAAACTTTATTGGGCCTGATATTCGACTCGACCCAATTTTGATGAAAAAGCACGAATCAGTAGCAATTATGCTTGAATATTACATGGGTAAAAACACACCCGAACGTCAGGAGTTTATTATCGAAAATCTGTACGTCGAAAAAGACGATTTTTAAAAGGACTTAGTGATTGCAAGAAACTAAAATGACTGAAGAAAACATCAATAAAGAAGAGTTTCCGAAAGAAGAAAAAAAGGATGGAATAATCTATTTGTCTGGAATGTACCAGCAATGGTTTTTAGATTATGCCTCTTATGTTATTCTCGAACGCGCCGTACCGTATGTTGAGGATGGATTTAAGCCAGTTCAGCGAAGGATTTTACATGCCATGAGCATCATGGATGATGGGCGGTTCAACAAGGTGGCCAACGTCATTGGACAAACCATGCAGTATCACCCGCACGGCGACGCTTCCATTGGCGATGCATTGGTTCAGCTCGGACAAAAAGAGCTTCTGATCGATTGTCAGGGAAACTGGGGAAACCTACTCACAGGCGACGGAGCTGCAGCTCCCCGTTACATCGAGGCACGCCTTTCAAAATTCGCACTTGACGTGGTATTCAATCCAAAAACTACAAACTGGAAATTATCATACGACGGACGTAACCGCGAGCCAATGGCGCTTCCGGTAAAATTTCCTCTTTTATTAGCTCAGGGTGTTGAAGGGATTGCAGTGGGATTGGCTTGTAAAATCCTACCACATAACTTTCTCGAACTAATTGATGCTTCTATCGCTTATCTGCGTGGCGAAGACTTCATGTTATATCCTGATTTTCCAACTGGTGGATCTGGCGATTTTGCGCGTTACAACGATGGTATCCGTGGGTCTTCAATTAAAGTCAGAGCTAAAATTGAAAAAAAGGACAGCAAGACGCTGGTTATTACAGAATTGCCATTCGGAAGAACAACAGCTTCGCTCATCGAATCTATCCTAAAAGCCAACGACAAAGGCAAAATCAAAATCCGGAAAATTGACGACAATACATCCGATAAGGTTGAAATTCTGATTCATCTGGTTCCCGGAATGTCGTCTGACAAAACCATTGATGCCCTCTTTGCTTTTACCGATTGTGAGGTTTCCATTTCACCCAACAGTTGCATTATTGAGCATGACAAACCTAAGTTTATTGGCGTCAGCGAAATTCTGAGGATCAATGCCGATCAAACGGTTGCACTGCTGAAACTCGAACTCGAAATCAGGAAAGGCGAGTTGGAAGAAGCCTGGCATTTCTCGTCTCTTGAAAAAATATTCATTGAAGAACGAATTTATAAGGATAAGCAGTTTGAAGATTCAGCCAATATGGATGAAGCGGTCGATCATATCGATTTGCGATTGCTCCCATGGAAACCCAAACTAAAACGTGAAGTTACCCGCGAAGATATTCTGAAATTGATGGAGATTCGCATGGCACGAATCCTGAAATTCAATACCGACAAGGCCAACGATCATTTGTTGGCTATTGAGGATGAGATTGAAGAAATAAATAACAAGATTGCCAATATTATTCCTTTCACGATAGAATGGTTTGAGCGCCTTCGGACTAAATATGGAAAAGGTCGCGAACGCAGAACCGAAATCCGGAATTTTGAAAACATTGTAGCCTCAAAAGTGGTAATTGCCAACGAGAAGCTGTATGTCGACCGGATTGAAGGTTTTATGGGAACCAGCCTCAAAAAAGCCGAATACATTTGCGATTGTTCTGACATGGACGATGTAATTGTATTCAGGAAAGACGGTACGTACATCGTTTCAAAAGTTTCGGAAAAGGCATTCATTGGTAAAAATATTCTACATCTGGCAATCTTCAAAAAGAACGATAATCGAACCATTTACAACGTGGTTTATCGGGATGGCAAAAATGGATTTGTTTACATGAAGCGCATTGCGGTGACTGGCGTTACCCGCGATAAAGAATACGATTTGACTCAGGGGACTCCAGGCTCACGAATCATGTATTTCAGCGAGAATCCGAATGGAGAGGCTGAAGTTTTGCGTGTTACCCTTAAGCCTAAACCGCGAATCAAAAAGTTGATATTCGAAGTCGACTTTAGCGAACTGGCTATCAAAGGCAGAGCTTCGATGGGTAATATTCTGACTAAGTTTGAAATTCATAAAATAGCGCTCAAGGAAAAAGGTGTCTCAACTTTGGGCGGTCGAAAAATCTGGTTCGACGAAGATGTGCGACGGCTTAATTCCGATAACCGTGGTCGATATCTTGGCGAATTCACCGGCGACGATATGATTTTTGTAATCTATAAAAATGGTGAATACCTGATCTGTAATTTTGACTTATCGAACCATTTCAACGATGGCATATTACTCATTGAAAAATTCAACCCGGGAAAAATACTTACTGCAGTATATTTTGATGCTGAGCAAAGTTTTTATTACGTGAAAAGGTTCGAGATTGACGAATCGCAAAAGGAAACCGGTTTTATTGGGGAGTTTCCTGGAAATCGGTTGGTGTGTTTTACCTGGGTTGGGCATCCTCGTTTGGAACTCGTATTTGGCGGCAAGAATGAAGGTCGTGAACCCGAAGTGATTGATGTTGATGAATTCATCGGTATTAAATCATACAAGGCAAAAGGGAAAAGACTTTCTATCTATGAAATCAGTCGGATCAATGAAATTGAGCCTACTATTATAGACGAAGAAATTGAAGAGCCGGAAGAAGAAGCTAAATCAAATGAAATTGTGATTCCGGATATTGAAGACCTATTGTTTGGGACAGACAAACCTGGAGAAAACGAAGATCCCCCAAACCAAATGACTTTGGAGTTTTAATCAATTCCTTTTGCCTTTTTTACTTTTTACTTTTACCTTGATTTATGAGAATATTCCTGATTGGCTTTATGGGTTGCGGCAAATCTACTCTCGGACGTTCACTTGCTTCAGAATTAAATTTGACCTTCATTGATTTGGATTCTTTTCTGGAAGAAAAATATTTTAAAACTATACCACAGATTTTCGCAGAGGAAGGAGAAGAAAGTTTCCGTAGAAAAGAACGAAACGTTTTGGAAGAGGTTTGTGGCTTTGACGATGTTATCTTAGCAACTGGCGGCGGCGCTCCGTGCTTCTTTGAGAACATGGAACTGATGAATAAATCCGGCTTTTGTGTCTTTCTTGATGTTGATATTCCTTCGTTGGTGAGCAGGTTAATCCATGCAAAAATTGAACGGCCACTCATCAAAGGAAAATCTCCGGAAGAACTTCATAAATTTATTGAAGGATTACTTGTCAAACGACGTCCTTTTTACGAAAAGGCAAAGTATATTCTGAAAGGAAGTGAAATCGCACCAGCCCAGGTTGTAGAATTGTTGGGTAATTAGGCGTACTCAAGACTCTCGATTAAGTTTAAAAAGTCATAGGTCATTGGGAAATGGTTTATACTTCTTCCCAACGACTGATGACTAAAAATCAATAACAAATAATCAATCAATAAAGTGATAGAGCTTTGTGCGCTGGCCTCGGGGAGTAATGGAAATTGTTACTATGTTGGTAACGAAACGGATGCAATTATAGTCGATGCGGGAGTTTCTGCCAAGAAAATCTTGATGCGAATTCATGATGCCGGATTGGATGCATCCAAAATCAGAGGAATTTTTGTGAGTCACGAACATACCGACCATGTGAGCGGAGTTCGTGTTTTGAGTAAAAGGCTGGGTATACCGGCATGGTTTAGTCAGGGTACTTACAATGCATTACGGGAAACAGAGCAACCGGAGCTTTTCAACATTTTCATTCCCGGGAAAACGGTGAAAGTCGGAACGTTAAATATCCATTCATTCCTTAAAAACCACGATGCCGCCGAGCCATGTTCTTTTCGGATTGAGTACGACGATTGGCACATTGGTGTTTTTACCGACATTGGAGAAGCTTGCGATCAACTGAAACATCACTTGCGGAAATGTCATGCTTTGTTTCTGGAAACCAACTACGATGAAAAAATGCTCTGGGAAGGGTCCTATCCTTATATTCTGAAACGAAGAGTGGCATCGTCACATGGCCATTTATCCAACGATCAGGCTTTTGAGTTGATTCGCGATCATGCCGGACCTGAGTTGGTTCATGTATTTCTGAGTCACCTTTCCGGAGAAAATAACCGACCCGAATTGGCTGAAGCCCGATTTGCAAGTCTGACTGACCGGTTTATTGTGAAACTTACTTCGCGGAGCACTCACAGCGAATTGTGCCGATTGCGCTAATTTCTGTCATATCAGAATAATCCAAAGTTGTGAGCAAAAGAAAAGCCCTGCAAAAATGCAAGGCTTCGAACTTTAAATCTTAAAAATATTAGACTACTTATGCTAGTTTAACATTTACCGCGTTTAATCCTTTTCTTCCTTCTTGAAGTTCGTAAGTTACGTCGTCATCTTCTCTGATTTGGTCAACCTAACCTGAAACGTGAACGAAGTATTCTTTATCAGATTCACTGTCTTTAATAAAACCGAATCCTTTAGATTCGTTGAAAAATTTAACTTTACCTGTTTTCATAATAAATAATAAAAAAATTGAAATATTGTTGCAAATATAGGGAATTTTCAATTCAAACTTATTTTAGCCTAAAAAAAATGCTGATTTAGAATAAAATAAATGAAACAGTCTTTCGTTCGTGCTGTGCGAAATATTGAATTGGAGTATTTATTCGTCCAATAGCGTTGAAGACTTCGACTTTCAGTTGTTTATTTGTTACCGGAAAATCAATAGAGACTCCAATGCATAAAACAAAAAAAATAGCTACTAATTGTTGTATATCAGCAACTAGTAGCTATTTTCAACTTAGCTTAATCGACTATGAATTGAGCAAGTTATTGCTTAATGCCTGAAGCGTTTGCTTTTTGAGTTCTGTTTTTACAAGCACCGAAATATTGTGACGACTGCCTCCGTATGAAATCATTCGAATCGGAATCTCTTTCAATGCCGAAAATACATTAGCCGCAAACCCAACTTCTTCCGCAATCATATCGCCAACAATACAGGCAATCGTCAGATCAGTATCCACTTCCACTTCGCCATATTCTTTCAATTCCGAAATAATTTCTTTCAGATGTTTTGT
>JBBQXI010000121.1:0-9932 GCA_038209805.1 Bacteroidales bacterium
GCCTTAATCAAGGCAGCCTCAATTTTTTGTATAAAACTAAATGTAATGGAAAATATTACTTCTTATTTCGAAATCAGGTTAAGAGAATGAACAGATTATCGACTGAACATTAATCTTTTACCTTGTATTCCTGAAATGATGTCGCCATTCGCGTAAATCAGATTGCCATTTACAAATGTTGCCATTACCCGGTACGAAAACTCCATACCATCGAATGGCGACCAACCACATTTATAGAGGATATTTTCTGGTGAAACAGTCCAGGTTTGATTTGGATCAACCAGAACTAAATCGGCGTAATATCCTTCACGAATATATCCCCGGCGATCGATCCGGAACAAATCGGCCGGAGCATGACACATCTTTTCAATTACTTTTTCAACCGAGATCAACCCTTTTCGGCTCATTTCGAGCATGGCCGTCAATGAGTGCTGAACCAGCGGACCGCCCGATGGCGCTTTAAAATACGAATGTTCTTTTTCCTGAAGCGTATGCGGAGCATGGTCTGTTGCTATTACATCAATTTTATCGGTGAGCAGTGCTTCCCAAAGCGCTGCCTTATCGGCAGCCGATTTGATCGCCGGATTCCACTTAATCAGGTTTCCTTTTGAAATATAGTCGTGTTCGTCGAACCACAAATGATGCACGCAAACTTCGGCAGTAATGTGTTTTTCGCTGACTTTTCCTGAGCTAAAAAGTTTCATTTCCTCAGCAGTTGAAAGGTGCAAAACATGAAGTCGTGTTCCGAATTTGGTTGCCAGTTCAACTGCTTTTGCTGACGATTTAAAACAGGCTTCGGCACTTCGTATTTTAGGATGCGCTGAAATCGGAACAAATTCGCCGTATTTTTCGCGATAAAGTGCTGTATTCCGGATAATTGTTGGTTCGTCTTCGCAATGGGTAGCAACCAGTAATTTGGTATTTCTGAATATTTCAGAAAGAACGTCTTCATTGTCAACCAGCATATTTCCCGTTGATGAGCCCATGAAAATCTTGATCCCGCAAACTTTGGAACCATCAGTTTTTAGCACTTCGTCCAGATTATCATTGGTAGCGCCCATGTAAAATGAATAGTTTGCCGCTGAAACTTCGGCTGCACGCTTATATTTTTCTTCAAGTATTTCCTGAGTTACTGCCTGTGGATTGGTGTTGGGCATTTCCATGTATGACGTTACACCTCCGGCAACGGCTGCCCTCGATTCGGTAGCAATTTCGCCTTTGTGAGTCATCCCTGGTTCGCGAAAATGAACCTGATCATCAATTGCTCCAGGAATCAGGTATTGACCTGCTACATCAATAACAGCAGCTCCTTTAACCAGTTGATCCGGTATGTCACTATTGCGAAAAATCTTTGAAATATACTCTCCATCAATCAGAACAGCTCCGTCGAAAATCTGTCCTTCGTTGATGATCCTGGCATTTTTAATGAGTGTCTTCATATTTGGGTTTTTCTTATTCGATGCAATACATTCAAATTTACTGAATATATAAACAAAAAGACCGCGGTTGCGGTCTTAAAATTAGCTTATTTTTTGTCAAGAGTTAACCAATTTTTTCATATCGGGTAAACCAACTTCTAATCGTCATTTTTAATACGCCCCAAAGTGCTTCGTTGAAAATACCACCACTCATTTTTGACGCTCCTTGTGTTCGGTCTTTAAAGATGATGGGGACTTCAACAATTTTAAATCCATGTTTCCATGTTTTAAATTTCATTTCAATTTGGAATCCGTATCCTTTCAGTCGAATATTGTCAAAATCAATGGTTTCCAGAACTTTTCGGTGATAGCATTTAAATCCGGCAGTCGTATCCATAATTTTCATTCGGGTGATGGTGCGAACATAAACCGAAGCCATATACGACATCAGTACCCTTCCCAAAGGCCAGTTTACAACATTGATGCCTGTAATATATCGCGATCCGATAGCCAGACTGGCATTGTGCTCAACACATTCGGAATATAATTTCTCCAAATCTTTTGGATTGTGTGAGAAATCGCAGTCCATTTCAAAAATGTAATCGTATGGTCGCTCCAATGCCCAATGAAATCCAGCAAGGTATGCTTTCCCCAGTCCCTCTTTCCCGGCTCTTTTCAGGATGTGAAGCTTGTTAGGAAATTCAGGCATTAATCGCTCAACAATGGCTGCCGTTCCGTCTGGCGAATTATCGTCGATAATTAAAATTTCAAAAAGAGTTTTCAAGGAAAAAACCTTTCGAATCATTCGTTCGACATTCTCCTTTTCGTTATAAGTTGGAATTAAAACCAGATTGTGATGCACGCTTGCTGTTTTATGATTTTGCTACGAAAATACTGCTTTTTACGAAGCTTAATCTGTATTAAACAAATCATTAACATTTTTTAGTGTATTTTGCTCCGGTTCATTTCATAAAGGCTTAATTTTCGGATGTTGTTTGTCCTTTTTTTGATAATAATAAACGATTATCTTCATCACATTTAAAATCAGAAACCATGTCTGTCAAATACTATTTTGTTTTCTTTTTTAGTTTGGCCTTGAGTTTTTCATACGCTCAGCCATCAATTAGAAATCTGAAAGTCGTTTCGTCTCCCTCCGGAAGTCAGTATACAAAGATCAATAAATCAGGAAGAACAGTAATCCCCAATGGACGATATTTAACTCCTTACGGGAAATCTGTTGAGGTAGCACCGCATCCATACGGATTAGCGCTGAGCGCTGATGGAACTGTTGCTGTTACGGCAAATTCAGGCACTTCGCCAATCTCCATTTCAATCATCAAAAATCTGAAATCGGAGAATCCGATCGTTTTACAGGTTCCGCCCGGAGCGTCAACGGACAAAGGTGTGTTGGCTTCTGTTTTTATGGGTCTGGCTATTTCGTCGGATAATAAAACGGTTTATGTGGCGGGCGGACAGGAAAATAAGATTTATCTGTTTTCAGTAGATACCGGAGCAAAGCTCGATTCTGTTGATTGTTCTGTTACAGTAAACGGAGAAAAAACACCGGATGGATACATTGGCGATATGAAACTGAGTAAAGATGGACGCTATTTGTATGCAGTTGACCAGATGTTGTTTCGGATGATTGTTGTGGATACGAAGTCGAAAAAGATTGTAGCCAGTGCTAAAACCGGACGCTATCCGTTTGGCATCATTCTTTCTCCTGACCAACAGAAAGTATATGTGGCCAATGTAGGCATGTTCGAATACGGTAAAATAGGCAACATTGAAGCTGAGAAAGATTATAAGAATGCGCTCGATTTTCCGGCCTTTGGATTTGGTTCTGAAGAAATGAAAAATGGAACCCGTATTAATTCGCTGGATATTCCGGGTTTGGGCGATCCCAATGTCCCGGAGTCATTTTCAGTCTGGTCATTTTCGGTTAAGAATCCGCTTAACCCTGAAATTCAGGCCAAAATAAAGACTGGCGCGTTGGTTGGTGAAATGATCGAAGGCATCCCGGCGGTAGGAGGTTCGAGCCCCAATTCGCTGGCTGTAACCGATCGTTACGTGTTTGCAAGTAACGGAACGAACGACAATATTTCGGTCATCGACATGGAGCATGACACCATTGCTACAGAAATTCCGCTTAAATTGCATGAGTCAGTCAAACAGTTTCGCGGTGTAATTCCATTTGGCCTGGCTGTTTCACCCGATCAGAAACGACTTTTTGTAGCCGAATCGGGAGTGAATGCAGTTGGGGTGATTGATATTCCTTCGCTGAAAGTAGTTGGGCATATTCCTTCTGGGTGGTTTCCGGCCAAACTTGAAGTTACTCCAGATGGGAAAACTCTGGTGGTAAGTAATGCCAAGGGTTTTGGTAGTGGCCCCAATGGAGGCAAAGCATTTCAGGAAGGAAAAGAAGGCAGCTATATTGGCAATCTGATGAAAGGATCGGTTTCGGTAATGGATATTCCGGACGAAAAACAACTTCACAAACTTACTCAGGAAGTAATTAGCAACAATTACCTAATTGAAGACTATCACAAGATTCAAAAGCATAGGGCAAATAATCCGATTCCAGTTTATGGCGGAGAAAAGGAATCGCCGATAAAATACCTGGTTTTTATTTCGAAAGAAAACCGAACCTACGATGAGATTTTCGGTCAGGTGCAAAAGGGTAGGGGTGACCCGACAATCGCACGATATGGGCATCATGCAACATTTACTAATAAGAATAAATCTGTACTCGTTGATAATTCGACGGTTATGCCAAATCACCTGAAATTGGTTTCTGAATTCGGTATGTCCGACAATTTTTACGTTGACTCAGATGTTTCTGCCGATGGTCACCGATGGTTGGTAAATACTTATCCAAACGAGTGGGTCGAATCGACAGTTCCGGCCAGTTACGGAGGCAACCGATCGTACAATGAGAAGTCGAAAGCTCCAGGTAGTCTAGGGATGAACGGCTCAGCCGGCGCTATTTATCCGGAGGATTACAACGAAGCTGGTTCGATGTGGGAACATTTGGAGCGTAATAAGGTTGAGTTTTATAATTTTGGTTTTGGCACTATGTTCGAACCTGCGTTTTACGACGAATCATTCAAATACTCCGGAATCAAGCATTACGTGAATTTTCCGGTACCGCTGCCAATGTTTAGTCGGACTTCGAAAACATATCCAACCTACAATACTGCGATACCCGATCAGTTCAGGATTTCACAGTTTATCAGCGAATTTGATGATAAATGGATAAAACCAGATGCAGAAATGCCGTCGATCATTACGGTGATCATTCCGAACGATCATGGAGCTGGAGAACGACCAGAAGCTGGTTACCCATTCCGTGAGAGTTACATGGCCGATAATGATTTAGCTGTTGGTCGGATTGTTGAGTATTTGTCGCACACACCTTTCTGGAAAAATATGGCCATTGTCATTACTGAAGATGATGCTCAAAACGGGATTGACCACGTGGATGCGCACCGAAGCGTTCTGATGGTCATTTCGCCATATGTAAAGCGAAACTATGTATCGTCGGTGCATTACAGTTTTGGAAGTATTTTCAAAACTTTCTGGAATGTGCTGGGGTTACCATATCTGAATCAATACGATGCTGCTGCCAACGATTTCGCCGATTTTTTTACCGGCATTCCTGATTTCACTCCATACAATGCTGTTGAGGTTGATCCCCGCATCTTTGATCCTAAGAAGGCTTTAACTCCTTTGGACGAGAAATTCGATTGGAAGGCCGTAAAAGAATCGCCTCTGATTGACGATGTGGATGATATGCAGGACGATCAGAAGGAAAAGCCTGAATACAGACTGGAAAACCAGAAACGAAAATGATGGTGAAGAGCTTATAACTTCTTCAATCCTTCGGGAGTCGGAGGTAAGTTGGCATCGCGCAATTGCATCGATTTGGTTAAAAATGTTTTTAGTATTTCGGTTTGTGCAAGATTCAGTTTTACATCGATTCCTTCCTTTCCGATATAAATCCGATATTGAATATCTTGGGTGCTTGCGATTGAAAACCAAAGGTTTTCAGGGATAATATATTGATGAAACATCAACTGATAACTTCCATTTTCAGTAGTTGTGGTGAGGATTTGTTCTTCCTTTTTATCGTCGGTGGCAATATTGATAGAAGATGTTGTGTTGGATCTCTTCCCTTTCTTTTTTAGACTGGAATCAGAAGAAACTAATTTAATTTTTTCGTTGTCGAGGTTGATAAAGATCACCGAGTCGAGTTCGTCGGATCGAATTGGAGTCTGTGTTTGAATCTCAAGTGTAAGTGAAGCTGGCTCACTTTTCTTTATTTCGAGAGTATAAGCAAATGCAACAGAAAAGTATTTGTTCCCATTTATGCTTGCGTTTTTCTCAGCCGATATTCCTATCAAATTCTGCATCAGCTTAATGCCTTTTGTATCCTTATATGGATCGTTGATTTCTACCAGATGACTTGTAGATGCACAGGAAGTTAGAAAAATTACGGTCCAAAGAAGAAGTGATTGTTTCATGGCCAACTATTTATTATAAATATAGCCATTGTTCCTCAAATATCATTCCAATAAACTCAGAGAATAAGAATTGTTTCTTCGGCAATTTACAATCATTAACAACTCTTTTTTAATGTTCTGTTAAACTTTGCTTGTTGCGTATCGTCTTACTGCTATTGATAGAAAATAATACCAAGTTTTGAAACCAAATAAACAAAAGATGAATCAGATGAAGAAGTTATTGACAGTGCTATTTTTATTCCTTATTACTACAAGCACAATATTTTCACAGGTACCTCCGGCAGGTGTCCGTCCGGGAGGACCAGGAGCCGGTATGAATGCATTACCAAAGAATGGGAAAATTTCAGGAAAAATTATTGATACCGATACCCAAACACCGATGGAATATGCCAATGTTACAATATTCCGTAAACAGGATTCGAAACTTGTCACTGGCAGTATTTCAAATGCCGCTGGAACTTTTACAATCTCAGATTTGCCTTATGGCACTTATTATGTGGAAGCTAGTTTCATTGGATTTGAAAAAACAACTGTTAACGACATTAAAATAGTACCTGATGCTGCCTCAGTTGACATGGGAACCATTAAACTTTCGGCATCGCGCGAACAAATTGGTACTGTTGATGTGGTTGCTGAACGTAACCGGGTTGAATACAAAATTGATAAAAAAGTAATTAATGTGTCAAATGATATTAATGCCGCTGGTGGTAGCGCTGTTACCGTGCTCGAAAATACACCTTCGGTTGAAGTTGACATCGATGGAAACGTGAGCCTTCGCGGTTCATCGAGTTTTACGGTACTGATCGATGGTCGTCCCAGTGTGCTTAGTGGAAGTGATGCATTGAAACAAATTCCGTCATCGGCTATTCAGAACATTGAAATTATTACCAATCCATCGGTTAAATATGATCCGGATGGAATGGCCGGAATCATTAATGTGGTGATGAAAAGAAATGTACTTTCAGGCGTTAACGGAATCGTAAATGTGAACCTTGGAACCGGCGATAAATATGGTACCGACATGATGCTGAACTACAAAACAAAGAAGTACAACCTTTTTTTTGGTGCAAACTGGAATGACAATACCGACAAGGGTAACATGAAATCGACTCGCGAAACATATGCAAATGATACGACAACCTATCTTAATACTGAAGGAACAAGAAACCAAAGTCATGGGGGCAAGCAAATTAAAGGTGGTTTTGATTATTATTTGACTGATAAAACTTCTGTTACTGTTTCATCACAATTGGGCAGCTACGATTTTAGCAGCTATGGCAGTGGAAACCTGCATAATTACGATCTCCCAAGTTCGTTCGATATCTATTCGATACAGAAAAATAACTCTACCAGAACCGGAAACTATATAAGTGCGAATGCCAATTTTTTGACGAAATTCAATGAGAACGCTACTCACAAACTGGAAGGTTCGTTCAATTACCGTAACCGTGATGGCAGGTCAGACGAAACCATTGATGAGTATCAGACGAATGCCAGCTATGGTCAGGTTGGCGAGTACCTTTCACGCGTCATTACGAATGAGAACAGCAATTCAAACGATTATAGAGCCAAATTGGATTATACTTTGCCGCTAAAAGGGGGTGCTAAATTCGAAGCTGGTCTGCAAAGTAGAATCGAAGACGAAAGCGAAGCTTTAGACTTTAAGGATTTTAATACAACAACCCAGCAGTTTCAAAACAATCCGAATTTTACAAGTTCAATGGATTTCAAAGAAAATATACATTCCATTTATTCAACCTACACCGGAAACCTGAAAGCAATACAGTTTGTTGTTGGGGTGCGCGAAGAATATAACAAGCGAAGTATCATTCATTATAAAGAAAATGTACCTAATAAGTATAATCTGGATCGTTTCGACTTTTTCCCATCCTTGCACTTGTCTTATGAATTGGTTGATAAAAGCCAGTTGATGACCAGTTATTCGCGTCGAATTAATCGTCCGGATGGTCGCGATCTTGACCCGTTCCCAAGTTATATGAACCAGTATACAATCAGAACAGGGAATCCGGGACTGAAGCCGGAATATACCGATTCGTACGAAGCTAGTTATATGAAGAAATTTGGTAATTCATTTGTTTCGCTCGAAACATTCTACCGCACCACCAATAACCTGATGACACGTTTGACAAATGTTGTCGATGGAATTAGCTACATGACTGTTGATAACCTGAATCGCGATTATTCGATGGGTGGCGAAATTATGGGAAACCTTAATATGACCAAATGGTTGCTGATAAACACCAGTTTTACCTTATACAATTATAAACTGAAGGGTGAAGTATTAGGAAAATCGATTGATAAACAAAGCACGAACTATTCAGGACGGTTAAATGCTACCGTAAAATTCACTCCTGAAAGCCGTCTACAGTTGACAGGTTTTTACCGTGGCCCATCAGTATCGGCTCAAGGCGATCAAAAAGGAATGGTATTTACCAACTTATCGTACCGTCAGGATTTCATGAAAAAGAAACTTTCGGCCACTTTAAGTGTACGTGACTTGTTGGGAACCATGAGAATGCAGGGAACCTCATATGGCGATAATTTCAAATCGACCTTTAAAATGACCCGCGAACCACGTGTGCTGATGCTCACACTGAGCTACAAAATTAATAACTACAAAATGGACAAGTCGGCACCAGCCGAGGATAATGCTCCGGCAATGGATAATAGTGGATTTTAAAAAGGATTATTTTAAACGATATGCTTTAGAAGCGAAATTCAGGAGACTGGGTTTCGCTTTTTTTTTTGGTGTATAATTTAGAAGGTATAGCAAAAAAAAAGGCTGCCCTTTCGGACAGCCCATTTTACCTATTCTCTGATCAACTAAACAATTACAAAGTTGCTTCGCCCGGTACCCAGTCGCATGGAGTTAATTCTCCGGTTTGTAGGGCATCCAGAATACGGATAATTTCTTTTACATTTCTTCCAACGTTCAATCCATTAACCGAAACGTGTTGAATAGTTCCTTCCGGATCGATGATAAAAGTAGCACGATATGCGATTTTGTTTACAGGTTCCAGAATGCCCAATTCATCTGAAAGCGATTTGCTGGTATCGGCCAACATCGGGAATTTAAGCCCTTTCAACCCAGGATGATTGTTTCTCCAGGCCAAATGTACAAACTGTGAATCGATAGACGCACCAACCACATTGGCATCGCGTTTGGCAAACTCTTCAAAATGTTCGTTAAACGAAACGATTTCGGTAGGACAAACAAATGTGAAATCGAGAGGCCACCAAAAAAACACGGTCCATTTGCCGGTTATATCTACATTGGTTAATGTTTTAAACTCTTTGCCGGCTTCTAATGAAACCACAGCTTCTTTCGTAAACGCAGGAAATTTTTCTCCAATAGTTTTCATGATATTCTTATTTATAATTTATAATTCTTTAAAATATTAGACAAATATAAGTTCCTATTGTTCGCCAGTCAAATCGAATTTTTCAATCCTGAATAGACAAAAACTATCCAATAAAATCATTTACTTGATTTTATGATTAAGTGTCTAATAAACGCTTTAAGAAGCTTGTCAATAAAGAAGAATTGATATTCGTAAAGAACGTACAATTATGCTTGGTGAATAGGGAAGATAATTTTACCTTTAGGGGATTTTTTTGATCACAAACAATTTATTCATACCTAAATCAAATTATTAACCAATGGAAAACAAATTTAGCAGAAGATCATTCCTTGCTACCTCAGCAACCGCTGCTGCTGCGGTAACTATTCTTCCGAGCAATGTAATTGCCGGTATGGGACACAAAGCTCCAAGTGACAAATTGAACATTGCTGCTATTGGTGTCGGCGGTATGGGTCATGCAAATTTAAAAAATCTTAAATCGGAAAACATCGTTGGTTTATGCGATGTGGACTGGAAATATGCCGACGGCTGTTTCAAAGAATTCTCGGGAGCTAAAAAGTACAAGGACTGGAGAGTGATGTACGATGAGCTTGGCAAATCGATTGATG
>JBBQXI010000122.1:0-9891 GCA_038209805.1 Bacteroidales bacterium
TGCCAGTTCGTAATCAGCCGGTGTCGCGCTTACGAAAACGGTTTGATCCACTACACTTTCAAATTCATCGAAAGTCAAAGGCCGATTATCGATAGCCGCCGGAAGACGCCAGCCATAATCGACCAGGTTGATTTTACGCGAACGGTCGCCGCCAAACATGGCCTTGATTTGAGGCAAGGTCACATGACTTTCGTCTATAATGGTCACAAAATCATCAGGAAAATAATCGAGCAGACAGAAAGGCCGTGAGCCCGCTACCCTACCATCGAAATACCGTGAATAGTTTTCAACTCCGGGGCAATAGCCCAGTTCACGCATCATTTCCAGATCGTATTCAACCCGTTCCAGAATCCGTTTGGCTTCCATTGGTTTTCCGATTTCCTTGAAAAAATCAACCTGTTTCATCAAATCATCCTGAATTTGCCGAATGGCAAGCTGCATGCGCTCTTTGGTGGTAACAAACATGTTGGCCGGATATATAACGGCCATATCTAATTCTTCGATGGTTCCGCCGCCAACCGGATCAAAAGAATAAATCTCTTCTATATCATCGCCCCAGAAAACAATACGGTAAGCAATGTCGGCATATGCCGGAAAAATATCGACGCTATCGCCCTTTACCCTGAAATTTCCGCGGTTGAATTCCACCTCGTTGCGCGAATAAAGTGCATCGACCAACTTCCGGAGAAACACATTTCGACTAACTGTTTCGCCTTTGTGCACATTGGTTACGTTGGCATGAAAATCAGCAGGATTACCAATGCCATACAAACACGAAACCGACGAAACAACAATGACATCGCGCCTTCCGGAGAGTAAAGAGGAAGTTGTACTCAACCGAAGCTTTTCGATGTCTTTGTTAATTGAGAGGTCTTTTTCGATGTAGGTATTGCTTACCGGAAGGTAGGCTTCGGGCTGGTAATAATCGTAATAAGAAACAAAATACTCGACCGCATTTTCAGGAAAAAATTGTTTCATCTCGCTGTACAGCTGAGCGGCCAGCGTTTTATTGTGGCTTAAAAGCAGTGCCGGACGTTGAACCTGTTCAATCACATTGGCCATAGTAAACGTTTTCCCCGAACCGGTAACTCCTAGCAGTGTTTGAAACGTAGTTCCATTGCGCAAACCTTCTGATAGTTGACGAATCGCTTCAGGCTGATCGCCAGTAGGTTGATACTCAGAAACAATTTTAAAGTTCATTGTAGAATAGTTTTCAACACGAAATGATTAGCCATTAATCAATGGCAAGGCTTGCAAATTAGCATTTTTCCTGATTTGAATCTAACATCACACGGCATGATTTGTTCCCACTTTGATTACAATGTCATGCTGAACGTTCGACTGAACTCACGTCGAAGGCTTGTTTCAGCATCCTTTCGGTGATGAGACCCTGAAACAAGTTCAGGGTGACAAGCCAATTTTGACCTGATTTTATTTCAAAGCTTTTCGGTAAGTTTCAATGGCACGGTTCCGGGCAAAAGCGTGGTCGACCATGGGTTTTGGATAAGCTGAAGTTTCATATTCAGGCACCCATTTCCGTATGTATTTAAAATCGTGATCAAACTTTTTGGCTTGCAATTCGGGACTAAAAACCCTGAAATAGGGAGCAGCATCGCAACCAGAACCACTCGCCCACTGCCAACCGCCATTATTGGACGCCAATTCGTAATCGAGCAATTTGGATGCAAAATATGATTCGCCCCAATGCCAATCGATTAGCAGATGTTTGGTCAGAAAACTGGCAACAACCATACGAATGCGGTTGTGCATATATCCGGTTTCGTTCAGCTCGCGCATCCCGGCATCAACCATCGGATAACCGGTTTGCCCAGTAAACCACCGTTCGAAATCAGCTTCGTTGTTGAGCCACGGAATAAAATCGTAAGCCGGCTTAAACGACCTTTCGACGACGTGTGGAAAATGCCACAAAACATCCATGTAAAAATTCCGCCAGATTAATTCGTTCAGAAAAACTTCGGAATGCAGTTGAGCGAATTGTGTTAGTTTCCGGATTGAGATTGTACCAAAACGAAGATGAATTCCAAGTTTGCTGGTTCCACTTTCTGCCGGAAAGTCGCGGGTCTTGGCGTAATTTTCAACCAAAATTGAATCGAATTTCTTTTCAGAAAATGATCGATCCTGAAGTTGGTATCCAATTTCAGCTAATTCCGGGAAATAGTCTGATGACAAGTGTTTCAGACGATACAGATGTTTTTCACTTTCATAAACAGGAATCGGATAGGATGTAAGTTTTTCCTTCCATTTTCTGCTGTAAGGTGTAAAAACCGTGTACGGTGTTCCATCAGCTTTAACAATTTCATTCTGATGAAATATGATTTGATCTTTAAAACTATGAAATTCAATTCCTTTATCCTGAAGAATCTGAGCTACTTTCTGATCACGAAGATTTGCAGAAGGTTCATAATCGGCATTGGTATAAACACTGTGAATTGGATATTTGGAAGTCAACTGGCCAAAAACAACTTCCGGAGAAGAAACATAAACCTGCAAACTGCTATTGAATTTCCGGAATTCGAGGTCAAGTTCAGTGAGGCAACGGTGAATGAAAGTCAGCCGGGCATCGCTTGGATTAGGAAATTGAATCAAAATGGCGGGATCGAAAATAAATACCGGAATCACAGGTAACCCTGCATTCAACGCCTGAAACAAACCATGATTGTCGTCAATCCGCAAATCGCGCCGAAACCAGAAAATGTTTACTTTTTCCATATCTGACCGAATTTTACCTAAAATAATTAAGTGCTTGCAGCAATAAAAACAGCTGCATGCATCATTTGAATAGCTTCCTGAACTGCTTTTGAAACCGGAGTTTCTGTTAGATTTTTCAGAAATATGGACGCTTCTTTTCGTTGTGCCCGTTCAGGAAAAACCCTCGATAATAAATTAGTTTTAGCAACCATCATGGCTAATATAATCAATTCATCGCTCTGCTCTCCCCTTCCCAGTAAAGTCGTTTCAACTTCTTTCCAGATACTTTCAACCAAATCGCGATCCATCAGAAAAACCTTTTCGTATGGAATAAACAGAATCCGCCTTTCCTCGGTTCGAAGCACATTTTTGCGAACCAGACTACGGATAAAATGTTTCTGAATTTTCCGTCCCCGAACATTAAAATACGAAATCCACGTTCTCAGCTTACGATCTTTTCCTCGAAGCCGAATCCGGTTCAGGAAAAACTCATAAACTTCATCGTCATGAAAAGTTGGATTCTCCAAATGAACAACTCCCTTCTCAATCGAAACAAGTCCTTTATTCATCAGCTCAACAAAAACCGAACCTGTCAAAGTTATAGCCAACGTTGCAGAAGAATTCAGCAGAATACCTCCATTTTTAGGATTGACAGCCAGACAAAACAATTTTTCGCTTAGTTTTAATGACCTATCCATTTTGTTTGATTTGATTTTTTGAGTTCATTTATACCCTATAACAATCTATGCTAAATTACAACTTTAAACCATGAAACGAGGTTTTGCAAGCGACAATAATTCAGGCATTCATCCTGAAATTTTAAATGCCATAACTTTAGCCAACCAAGGACATGCAGTCGGTTATGGTGGCGACGAGATTACCGAAAAGGCCATCAAACGGTTCAAACAAGAATTTGGTGAGCAAACCGATGTATATTTTGTATTTAACGGAACTGGCGCTAATGTACTGAGTCTTTCAACGCTGACGCGTTCATTTCATTCAGTCATCTGCGCTGAAACAGCGCACATTCAGGTTGACGAATGTGGTGCTCCCGAAAAATTTACCGGTTGCAAGCTGCTTCCGGTTGAAGTAAACCGCGGCAAAATTAGTCCTGAAGGAATCGCCAAATACCTGCATGGTTTTAATTTTGAACACCATTCCCAGCCCAAAATAATTTCAATTTCGCAAGTGACCGAGCTCGGAACAGTCTATTCGGTTGAAGAAATTAAGGCAATTACCACTTTGGCGCACGAATACGGGCTTTTTGTACACATGGATGGCGCTCGTTTGGCCAATGCTGCCGTGGCTCTCGATTTGCCATTCAGAGCGTTTACGGTTGATGCCGGCATTGACGTTCTTTCGTTTGGCGGCACCAAAAACGGCATGATGATGGGCGAAGCGGTTCTGTTTTTCAACCCTGAATTGTCGGAAGATTCCAAATACATTCGGAAACAAAGTATGCAGCTGTACTCAAAAATGCGATTTGTGAGCGCTCAGTTTTTGGCCTATTTCGAAAACGACCTCTGGAAACAGAACGCAACACATTCGAATCGGATGGCACAACTTCTGGAACAGGAAGTAAAAAAAATTCCAGCCATTCAACTCACTCAGAAAGTAGATGCCAACGGTGTTTTTGCTATTGTTCCTCCGGAAATTATCCCTCAGCTTCAGGAAAAATATTTCTTTTACATGTGGGATGAACACCGCTCTGAAGTTCGATGGATGACTTCATTTGACACCGAAGAAGAAGACATTTTTCAATTCGCAGCACTGATCAAATCGCTGGGTTAGATGCCAATATTCGATTATCACCCCAGAAATCAGGAGCCTACCAATAAGGAAACGGAAAAGAAGATTTTCAGATATAGTCTTTTGTTTTCGGTAATCATTGTGGGCATTTTCTGGTTGGTGAAATTGATTGAAAATCTATACAGTCTTGATCTAGCTGAATACGGAATTTTGCCTCTTCAAATTGAAGGATTGCGGGGAATTATATTTTCACCCTTCATTCATAGCAATTACGACCATTTACTATCGAACACCTTTCCATTCTTAATTCTGTCATTCTCATTATTCTATTTCTACCGAAACCTGTCCTACCGCATCCTTTTCCTGATTTACATTCTTTCAGGAATTTGTGTTTGGCTGGGTGGACGCGATTCGTACCACATTGGCGCCAGTGGCATAGTTTACGGACTAGCCGCCTTCCTGTTTTCCAGCGGAGTATTCCGAAAAGATGCCAACTTGCTGACTATTGGCATCATTGTGGTTTTTCTTTATGGAAGTATGTTTTGGGGAATTTTCCCGCTCAAACCAAGGATTTCGTGGGAAAGTCACTTATGGGGATCGGCCAGTGGATTCTTACTGGCTATTTATTACCGCCATCAAGGGCCGGTTCGTCCAGTTTCGAGCTGGGAAAATGAGCCGGAGGAGGAAGATGACGATTCGGAATTTGAAGAATTTAACGAAGAAATAACTCCGGAAGAAGACCTGGAAGCCAAGAACCACATAGACACATAGAACACAGTAGAAAAGGAAAAAAGTTAGGAGTGTTCAGTCGCAATGGTCAGAAATATTTATCAGTGCCACTGCGACTGACCACTGCGACTGGCCACTTTTCCCTCTTTCCTGATGACTATTGACTTTTCCTGATGGTTGATATGAGAAAAAATAATAACTTTGCCACCCCATATTTAACCAGGTTCTAAGACAATGATTAGCAGAAGAATAATTCGAATCAAGGTATTACAAATATTGTACGCGTTCTTTACATCACCTGAAACATCGATCAACAACACCGAAAAAGAACTCTTTTTCAGTTTGCAAAAAACATACGATCTGTATCACTATCTGATGTCTCTTGTTATTGAGATCGAAAAGTTTGCAGAAGACCGCATTGATCTCGGTCTGAAAAAACACCGCCCATCGAGTGCAGATTTAGCTCCCAATACCCGTTTTGTAAATAATCTGCTCATCTATCAATTAAAAACCAACATTTCCCTTACTAAATACCTCGAATCGGCTAAATTAAGCTGGGCTGACGAGGATGAGCTGATTCGTAAGTTATACGTTTCATTAACGGAACAGGATTTTTACAAGGAATACATGGCTGCTGAGCAAAACAGTTATGCTGATGACCGAAAACTGGTTGAAGATATTTTTAAATACCTGATTCTTGACAATGAAGATATTGAATCGTTGCTCGAAGAACAGAGTATTTATTGGAATGATGATCTGGATTTTGTGGTAAGTATGATCTTGAAGACTTTCAAGAAATTTAAGGAATTCAGTGACGATCATCAGGCTTTATTGCCGATGTACAAAGATGAGGAAGATCGCCAGTTTGCCAAAGACCTTTACCGGAAAGTGGTGCTAAATCACAGCGACAATGTGGTATTGATTAAACAGCATACCGTAAATTGGGACATCGAACGTATTGCCTTTATCGACAACCTGATTCTGGAACTTGCCCTAAGCGAATTTCTGTATTTCCCATCCATTCCGACCAAGGTTAGCATGAACGAATACATCGAACTTTCGAAGTATTACAGCACCGAGAAAAGCCGTAACTTCATTAACGGAATACTCGACAAAGCCTTGAAAGATTTGAAAAAAGCAAATAAAATCCTTAAGGCTGGTCGCGGTCTAATTGGGGAAGAAGAGGAATGAGAACAAGTTGGAAGTCAGTAGTCAGTAGTCAGAAGTTAAATCGACTATTTGTCATTCTCATTCTGTTTGGATTACTGCTCGTTTCATGTCATTCAGGAACACAAAAAACAACACCAACTACTAAATCTGATGAATCAGGTGTCGCTAAATTTGTCTTTTCCGAAGAAATCCATAATTTTGGTTCGCTTAACGCTGGAGAGGTTGTATCTTTCACCTTTATTTTCAGGAACGAAGGGACAAAAACCTTAACCATCACAGGGGTTGACTCAGGCTGCGGATGCACTGAAGTTAAAATAGAAAATAAAAATGTTGACCCCGGACAGGAAGGAAGAATTGAGGTAATTTACAACTCGGCGGGCGAAGTAGGAAGGCAGTTAAAAACGATCACATTGGTTTCGAATGCCGAAACAGCTCAAAAACAGCTCTATATAAAAGCAAATGTCACCAACGAGATAATTGAATTAAACAGTTAAATTAAAAACATACAAAGATGAACTATTTATTAATGGCTCAAACAGGAGCAGATGGCGCTCAGCCAAATCCAATTATGACATTCCTTCCGATGATTCTGATCATTGCAGTATTTTACTTCTTTATGATCAGACCTCAGATGAAAAAACAAAAAGAAGTTGCTGCTTTTCGCAATAGCTTGGCTAAAGGCGACAAAGTTGTTACCACTGGAGGTATCTACGGAAAAATTCTTGAACTGAAAGACAATTATGTACTTCTTCAGATTGACGACAATGTAAAAATAAGAGTAGATAAATCGGCTCTTGTTAGAGACATGTCTGATGTTCAGACTAAATAAAAGCTTAAACAACACTCGAAATAGGAATGGGTCGGCAATTTGTCGACCCATTTTTTTATATTTGAAGCCGTGAAGACAAACTGGGTATATAAATTTGTAAAATACCTGAAAAAGGTATATTTCAGGAACGACAAACGGGTGGCGGCCTATCTGGTTTGTGTTGCCATTGCCACTGGTTTTTGGTTTCTGAATGCCCTGAGCAAAACCTATACGGTAGAAATTATTGCCCCTGTTGAGTATTATAATTTTCCGAACAATAAAACTTTTACCGGTAATCTGCCCGAGAAAGTCGAATTAACTGTAAGAGCACACGGATTCACTATCTTGAGGCACGAGTTTAGCTTCTTATTGAGTCCCCTTTCGTTCAATGTAAACGAAATGACCAATAACCGGATGATGGAAAACAAAAAAACCAGCTTCGCTTTTCCAACGCGACAATTTCTGACAGAATTATCGTACCAATTATCGAACGACATTGAGATCTTAAATATGAATCCCGATACTTTGTTTTTTAGTTTCGGCAGAATGACACAAAAGCATGTTCAGGTTAAACCGGTAGTGAATGTTAATCTGAAAAAACAATTCCTTATTTCAGGTGAAATAACCACTGAACCCAGAACAATCCTGGTTAATGGTCCAAAGTCAACACTGGATACTCTTCAGTTTATTTACACAAAAGCGCTTGTATTTAACGCAGTTGATTTACCCATTCGTGTAAAAGCTGAAATTAGTCCTGTAAAAGACCTTTTTTTTAATCCTCAATCAGTCGAATTAGCAATTCCGGTTGACGAATATACTGAAGCTCAGCAATCTGTTCTCGTAATGTTGACCAATGAACCCAACAATGTGAAAATAAAGCTATTTCCGGCAAGAGTAAAAGTATCGTTTCTGGTCGGATTAAGCCGTTTTACAGAAATTCATCCGGAAGATTTTAAACTGGCAGTATCGTATTCCGACATTGAAGAAGGAATACAGCGCCTTCGGATTAAAATTGTTGCGGCACCAGCCTTTCTCTACGATGTAAAAATTACCCCGGATGAGATTGAATATCTGATTGAAAACTAATCGTATGTTAAAAATTGGAATTACCGGAGGAATCGGAAGTGGAAAGAGTACTGTTTGCAGGGTTTTCTCTGTGATGGGCATTCCGGTTTTTGAAGCCGACAAGGTTGCCAGAAAACTCATGGATACTGATGAGGAAATACACGAAAAACTTGTTCGTTTGTTCGGAGCAGCAGTTTACCTGCCCGATCAGACTGTCAACCGAAAATATCTGGCCGGAATTGTTTTTAAAGACCCATCTTTGTTGGCACAATTAAATGAGATCGTTCATCCGGTGGTGCGAAAAACATTTTTCGATTGGTGCGAAAGGCAAAAATCACCTTACATCATTCACGAAGCCGCCATTTTATTCGAAAGTGGCTTTTATAAAATGATGGACAAAACCATTACCGTGGCAACCAACGAAGATGAACGAATACAACGGGTAATGAAACGCGATGGAACAACCATGGAATTGGTTAAAGAACGAATAAAAAATCAGTGGAGCGATGAAGAACGCATAAAATTAGCCGATTTTGTAATCGGAAATAACGATGATCAACTAATCATTCCGCAAATCATAGAAATTGACAAAAAGATAAAAGCAAATGGCTAAAGTAGGAAAATGGATTACAGGTGGTCTGGGATGGGCTTTTTTCGGACCAATTGGAGGAATTTTAGGTTTTGTAGTCGGTTCAATGTTCGACAATACGACGGTAATAACCGGACGTCAGGAATATCAACCAGGTCAACCCACCACCCAAGGCGGTTATATCATGAGTCTGCTGGTTTTGGTAGCTGCCGTGATGAAAGCCGATGGAAAAATTCTGAAATCGGAACTCGATTATACCAAAGACTTTTTTGTACGGTCTTTTGGCCCGGCTGCGGCAGGCGAAGCCATCAAAATATTGCGCGATCTGCTTCAGCAAAATATTCCGGTAACAGAAGTGAGCCAACAGATTCGCAAGAATATGGATCACCCATCCCGTTTACAGTTGCTGCATTTTCTCTTCGGAATCGCAGCTGCCGATGGTCATGTCCACGAATCGGAGCATCAGCTAATTAAGCATATTGCCCAACAAATGGGAATCAGCGAAAAAGATTACCAATCTATCGAAGCTATGTTTGTGGCTGACACCGATGCCGCTTACAAAATTCTGGAAACAGAACCAACAGCTACCGACGATGAACTGAAAAAAGCTTATCGCAAAATGGCCCTGAAGTATCACCCTGATAAAGTTCATTATTTGGGAGAAGATGTTCAGAAAGGCGCCAATGAGAAATTCCAGAGTGTAAACGAAGCCTGGGAAGTAATCAAAAAACAAAGAGGGATTGTGTAGACTTGGTAAAAGTCGTTAGCAATAGATAATAGAAAAAGCTTGTAGAGATAATCTGCAAGCCTTTTCTCATTATGGCAGTCGACCTATGCACAGTCGTCCAGATATATTAATACAATCAAATACTTGAAATTTTTGATTGTATTACTTATCAATACCATTTGAATTGCTCAAAATCCGATACTGATAGATCAAAATAGTTAAAAAATCTCCAATATTTATTTATACTGATTATAAATTATATAGCCAAAAACTATATCAATATTATTCAAAATGATAATCCGCATGAAGACCTAGTCAAAAAAGATCAAATATCAAGCGGGTTGG
>JBBQXI010000123.1:0-9867 GCA_038209805.1 Bacteroidales bacterium
TGAAAGACATGGACAAAGCGGTGGAGCGACTCGAAAGAGCCATTGACAATCAGGAAAAGGTATTGATTTACGGCGATTACGACGTTGATGGCACAACATCGGTTGCCATGATGTACCAGTTTCTCCGCAGCCGGTTAAAAAATCTCGATTATTACATTCCCGACCGATATTCTGAAGGATACGGCATTTCGAAAACCAGCATACTTTACGCTGCGGAACAAAATATCACCTTGGTCATTGTACTCGATTGCGGGATTAAAGCCATTGAGAAAATTAAGATGGCTAAAGATTTGGGTATCGATTTCATTATTTGTGATCACCACAATCCTGATGAAACGATACCGGAAGCTTACGCTGTGCTCGATCCAAAAAGGCTCGACTGCCCTTATCCATACAAGGAACTTTCAGGATGTGGCGTTGGGTTTAAATTTCTTCAGGCATTCTCAAGAAAAAACAACATTCCTTTTTCGGAACTGACCGAACTACTTGATCTGGTTGTTGTAAGTATTGCTTCCGACATTGTTCCGGTATCGGGTGAAAACCGTGTTTTGGCTCATTTCGGGTTGAAAAAACTCAACTCATCGCCGAGTATCGGGCTTAAAACGATCATGAATTATTCTGGATTAAATAACGAAGAAAAATCGGTTAGCGATATTGTTTTCAAAATCGGACCGCGCCTAAACGCATCCGGAAGAATTGAACATGGCAAAAAATCGGTTGCTATTCTGACTGCAACCAACGAGCAGGAAGCATCACTGCTTGGCGATGAGATTAATTCGTACAATGAAATCAGGAAAACGCTCGATCGAGACATCACCCTGGAAGCTTTGGAAATGATCAGACGCGACCCGGAACATGAAGGGAAAAATGCCACAGTTCTCTATAATCGGGATTGGCATAAAGGAGTTGTAGGTATCGTGGCCTCTCGTTTGACCGAACATTTCTACCGTCCAACGGTAGTTTTGACTGAATCAAATGGACTGGCAACAGGTTCGGCACGCTCAATTCGCGATTTCGATTTATACGAAGCAATTGGCGCTTGCAGCGACCTGCTCGAATCGTATGGTGGACACATGTATGCCGCTGGCTTGACCTTAAAAATTGAAAATATCTACGAATTTTCGCGCCGTTTCGAAGAAATCGTAACCAAACAAATAACCAATCAGCAACTAACCGAATCGATTGAAGCTGACGCCAAGATATACCTTTCAGAGATTACGCCAAAGTTCTACCGGATACTGAAACAGTTTGCCCCGTTTGGCCCTCACAACATGATTCCTCTTTTCATTTCTGAAAATGTTCTCGACAGCGGCACCAGTCGTCCTGTTGGGAAAAACATGGAACATCTGAAATTGGATTTGATTGAACCTACCAGCAATTCATCGCAATTTTCAGCTATCGCATTCAACCAAGCTCATCATTTCGATTCGATCAACCAAGGATTGCCATTCGACATTTGCTATTCAATTGCCGAAAATGAGTTCAGAGGAAAGACAAGCCTGCAATTATACATCCGTGACATCAAATCGAAAGCCTACTAGTTGGCTTTAAAAACCATTCTCCACTAAGCTTTTCTCCCCCAATCGATCACTTTCTTCCTCTTAATCTAGTGAGAATTAATTCGGCAAATCGGCAATTTCCGAACATTTCAAACGCTCCTACTGATCTTGCGTCTCTAAAAAAAGTACCTTTGTTTATTCTTAACCAACAAATAATACACCATGAAAAATGTTCGTTTTTCCTCAATATTTAGTGGCAAGTTCCACTACTTATTGATTGCCATCACTTTACTTATCACTTTGCCTTCGAGTTCTTTCGGGAGCAATTCAAACGCCGGAGAACAGCCCATTATTGGCCGTTGGGATCTCATGGTTCAAATGGATGATCAATCTGTTCCTTCCTGGCTGGAAGTTAAACTTTCAGGAATAAAAACACTTGTAGGCTATTTCGTGGCTGATGGCGGAAGCGCCCGACCGATTTCAAAAGTAAATGTGATCGACGGAAAAATTTCGTTTAGCATTCCACCACAATGGGACAACTCTGACAAAGATATGGTTTTTGAAGGAACCCTGGAAAATGACAAACTGAAAGGAGTGATCACCAGCAGTTCAGGCATTAAACACGACTTCACGGGTGAACGCGCTCCGTTACTTAAACGAAACAACACTTCTCCGGAATGGGGAAAACCAATTACCCTTTTCAATGGAAAAGATTTGAAAGGATGGCATCCTCAGAACCCAAACAACCAATGGGTAGCTGAAGGAGGCATTTTAAAATGCCCAAAACCGGGAACCAACATCATTACCGATCAGAAATTTGAAGATTTCAAATTACACATTGAATTCAGGTATCCGGAAGGTGGTAATACCGGCGTATATTTGAGAGGCCGTTATGAGGTTCAGGTTGAAGACAGCAAAGGGAAGGAACCAGCCTCGATTTATCTGGGTGGAGTTTATGGATTCCTGACTCCAAACGAAAATGTGGCAAAATCTCCGGGCGAGTGGCAAACTTACGACATTACGCTGATCGGTCGTCGCGTTACAATTGTAGCCAATGGCAAGGCCATTATTACTGATCAGATTATCCCCGGAATTACAGGTGGAGCATTGGATAGTAAAGAAGGAGAACCAGGACCAATTATGTTACAAGGAGATCACAGACCTGCTGATTACCGAAATATCGTTATTACTCCAGCAAAATAATTACAGTCTCAGTATTCAGTCTCAGCTAGCAGTAATAAACTTGCCTACTGCGACTGAACACTGAAACTACACTATACTTCCTTATTCATGACATTGATTTTCCCAAGCAACCAGAAGATCAGTGACAATACAACTCCGATAATAGCAGCAAAAGCCATTCCTTTCAGCTGAACTGATCCGATATTGATACTTGCACCGCTTACCCCAACAACGAACGTAACAGCTCCAAGAACCATGTTACTGTTTTTGCTGAAATCAACCTTTTGCTCCACAAACATGCGAAATCCTTGAACTGCAATTACACCGTACAACAGCATGGTAATTCCACCCATTACTGCGTTAGGAATAGTTGAGATAGCAGCCGAAACCTTTCCAATTAAAGAGAAAGCAATAGCTAACAAAGCAGCGCCACGAATAATCCAAACGGAATAGACACGCGTGATGGCCATTACGCCAATATTTTCGCCATAAGTAGTGTTTGGAGGCGAACCAACAAATCCGGATAAAACATTGCTGATACCATCGCCAAGCAGCGACTTGTGCAACCCAGGGTTTTCCATCAAATCAGTTCCGGTAATTTTTCCGGTTACAATCAGGTGACTGATGTGTTCGGCCAATACGACAATACATGCCGGTGCAATAATAACAATTGCATTAATATCGAAAACCGGAGTTTGAAATTTGGGTAAAGCAAGCCATGATGCATTGGCAATAGTAGCTGTATCGACCATACCCATTCCCAACGCCAGTAAATAACCGGCAACCACGGCAAAAAGGATAGGAATAACCTGCATAAAACCTTTAAAAAGTACAGATCCTGCAATACCTACAACCAAGGTGAACATGGAAACAATTACTACATTGGGAGACATCACAAAAGGTTGAACGACTTGTCCGACTGCAGTTGGCCATGGAGCCAAACCTGCTTGCTGAGCTGCAACCGGGGCAAGTTCCAATCCGATGATAGCAACAACAGCACCCATTACCGCAGGAGGCATCACTACATCGATCCATTTAATTCCCCAAAACTTAACTACAAACGATATCAGGATAAAGAACAGACCAAAAAAGATAAATCCTGACTGAGCATGTGCAAAACCGCCATAAGTACTGATAACCAACATGGCCGGTGCAATAAAAGCAAAACTTGATCCGAGGTAAGCCGGAATTCCACCTTTGGTAATCCATGTGTAAATTAAGGTACCAACACCATTCATCAACAATGCAATAGCAGGATCGACTCCCAGCAAAATGGGAACCAGGATTGTTGCACCAAACATGGCAGTCAAGTGCTGAAAACTGAGCGGTAAGCTCTCTAATACAGGTAGTTTCTCATGAATACCAATGATTCGTCTCGCCATTTGTAGTTCTCCTTTAGTTTTTAGATTTGGTTATTTATAAGTGATAATGAGGATTTGGTTAAAATCGGATGAAAATAGTGATAGTTTTGAAATATGAACTTCAGGAGAAGCAATTAGATATTAGTCAGTTTTCAACAGATCGCAAGTCTGGGCTTCACTTTGAATGCAATCACGATTCAAATATTTTCGAATCGACTGTCTAAATTTAACCACAAAAGCTATTGAAACAGGAGGTTCCCTGAATTTAACCAAATAAAAAAAGAGGTCGGATGGTTTCGTTTATAGGCAATTATCAATAGCTTTGAAATGAATTTAAATGATAGGAGGGAAATTTATGCAAACTTTACGGCTTCGGGTAAATGATAAGATATATAATCATTTAATGTGGTTCCTGGGTCGCTTTAGCAAGGAGGAGATTCAGATAATCAATGAGAATAAGGATTTTATTTCATTACAGGAATATTTGAACAAAGAATTAAATAGAGTTGAAGATGGAAGCGTTGAGTATATAAGCATTGACCAACTTGATAATCTGTTAGAAGATACAATCAGGAAACATGAGGCTTAAAATTTCAACATCATTTAAAACGTAGATTTCAATTTTACATTACTAGCAATTGCAGCAAATTAGCTTCAAGCTCCTGGCCTGAAATATTTTTACCGATAAAAACCAGTTTACTGAAACGCGCTGCGTTGCCCCAGGGCTTCCCCACTTCAAACATAAACGAGCTGCGAACGGCATGAAAAACAAACTGATCTTCGGTTTGGTCGAAACTCATGATGCCCTTTACCCTAAAGACATTTTCGCGATTGAAGTACAGGTAATTCTGCATCCACAAACCAAATTTATTGACATCGAAACTGCCTTCAAACGTAAAACCTACGGATGAAATGTCATGTTTATGAATGGATTCCTGACATTGAGGATTGTGCACAAATGATTTCTGTCCAACTTGTTTTTTCTCCGGAAAATCCATTCCACAAAATGACAATGTCGATTTCTCAACAACCTCGCCCGAAAAAGAATTGGTATCCAAAACCGCTGTTCCATCAATGTTGCAGAACGTCGTATTAACGACTTTAGCCATCGGTGCAACCTGTTTAATCAGCTCGGTTAAGTGCGTCAAATAATCAGAATGTACACGATCAGTTTTATTCAGCAAGACCAAATCAGCCAAAGCCAACTGCAAGCGAACTTCCGGCTGTTCATCAAATAAGTCTTCCATATTTTCGGTATCGGCAACGCAAACCACGCTATCAATTTTGAACCGCTGCTGCACTGTATTTCCGGAGACAAAAGCATCGACGATGCCGGATGGGTCGGCAATGCCTGTAGTTTCAATCAGCAAATGATCGAATTCGTATGAACTGCCCAGCAAAGTTTCGAGTGTATGCAAAAAATCTTCGCCAAGTGAACAACAGATACAACCATTATTCAATTCAAAAATCGCGTCAGTGGCTGCTGCAATCAACCCGCCGTCGATACCGGTTTCTCCAAATTCGTTTTCAATGATGGCAAATTTCTTTTCCGGATGTTTGCCAATCAGCTTGTTCAGCAAACTGGTTTTTCCGGCGCCTAAAAAGCCGGTAATAATGGTCACCGGTATTCGTTCCTGTTCCATGAAGTTTTATTATTAGCCCAGCAATTGTGAAATAGAATCGATAACCAAAGCTCCTGTAGCCAGAAGAACTTCTTTCGATTGATGCCCGTTGGAAATTAAAACACACTGGCAACCCAGCTCTGTCGCCACTTCAAAATCGTGAACCGTATCTCCTATCAAAACCAATTCACTGGCATCCAGCTTCAGATCAGCAATCAGCCGATGTCCGTTTTCGATCTTTGAGGCTGCATAAATATTATCCAGTCCCAAAACATATTCAAAAAAACCACTGATTTGGTAGTTGCTCAGGCAATTCGCCAAGACCTCCTGTTCCATCGCAGAAAGAATATATTGCTTTACATCAATCGATCTGAAATATTCTAATACTCTTAGGGTATCCCTCTGAAGTTTGCATTCAGTTACCCGGCTGTTGTAGCAATCGATGAATTCCTGCGCTGGGACTTCAAAAGGTTCTTTCTGAAAATCGAAACCTATCTTTCTGTAGTAATCTTTAACGGGAAAAGTAAATACTGATTTGTAATCATCAACCGAAAGCACCTGGAGTCCACGTCTTTCAAGCATTTGATTCATGGTTTGAACAGCAAGATCGGCATCATTGAGCAAGGTACCATTCCAATCCCAGATTATCCCACTGATGTTACCAATCATTTTAAATCAATGATTTACGTTTATTAATTAACGGATTCACATACATCTGAAGGAACATGGTTCGTATCACTTCTTTGTCACCTGAAATTATTTCTACAGCTTCATTAAGCATCGCCGTGAAACGATCGAATTGTTCGGGGGTATATTGGTCGAGATTAGTATTGGTATGATTCAGAATATCTTCAGCAATATAATTATTTGGCCAAAGTTTAAAGTTGCTGTAAATTTTGACATCAATAATCTCGGCCAATTTTTCGATCTGATTCGAAATGGTTTCTTCTTTGCAAATTAAATCAATTTGACTGGTAATTGGCTCACCAAATCCAAAATGAACACGTCCTTTGGGTCTTACCAGCCCCTCTCCCATACTTCTCAGGTCGTCCTCCTGTGTTTTTTCAAAACCCTCAGTTTGCTTTTTGTACAATTCAGCAACTTTAGAAATACCACATGGTTCAATTTCATAAGAGATTGAAAGTGGAACGATCCGCAACTCTTTAAAACCTTCACCTACTTCATGAATGTTACTCAAATTCAACATTTTAAGCAAGGCTTGTTGCGTTTTATCGTTTCCATCTTTTGTTCGTCCTTCGCGTTGGGCAATCCAAACTGAGGTATTTTCGCGGGTAATATCTCTCCGGATATATTCTGAAAGCTTTTGTGAAGCCATCAGCAACTCCCTGACAGGCAAATTTCGACGAACAACAAAAGCACGGTTAAGCTTAACTGTGTATTCGATCCATTTTTCAATGAGCAAATTATTTCCAATTGCAATCTCCGTAGTATTCATTCCTTCCAGCACAATCAAAAAATTCATGATTGCAGCATCAAGAATAATATCCCTATGATTCGAAATAAAGAGATAGCTGGTGTTTTTATCGAGTAAATCAAGTCCACTTGAAGTCAGTCCATCTGTCGATTTTTTCAGTATCAGGTCTTCAATCAGTTGATATACAAACTTTAATTGAAAATCTTTAATGTTATGAACATTGGAAAGAAGCAACTTTATCTGATCAATCTTTTCCTGATCTTTAAAAATGAATTGTAAAATATGCTGAAAACCTTCATCCTGAAGCAGTAATCTCAGGCTTTGGTTAACCTCAGAATCATTGAATGGACGAATATCGTCGAAATTAATTTTATGAACCATCCCTTTTTCTATTTTGACGTGCAAATATAGCAATTGAGAGCGAACTATACATATAGCAACATACAAAACGCACAAAACATTGATTTGCAACACGCATACAACTTCAAAAAAAGAACTTCTCCAATGTACTGTATCTTTATATTTACAAGACTTTTCACAAAAGAGAAAAATTATATCAAAACTGATAGCGAACCTGAATTTTTGCCTCCGATTTGGTCGAAGAATCAACGATCGTTGAAGCAAGTTGATGAGTTGCTGCAAATTTCAGCCAGAGCGTAAACTTACTTCCGAACTTTTGCTGAAGATTAAAATAGGCGCGAATTCCTTTTCCATAAAGTGCCGGAACTGAAAATGAATATAACAAATCATTTTCGTAGGCATAAAGTCTTGAATTATAACCGTCTGTTGAGTAAAACGCAAAACGTCCATTCATTGAAAAAGATTTCAGTAGTGGTTTATAAGCAACATCCTGGTAAACGAGAATACCTCGTTCGCTACCTTGCTTTGAATAAGAAGAAAACTCAATCCTGCTTTTCAGACTAATCTGCTCAGTTAAATCCTGTGTAAAATTAAGCCTTAGCCGGTTAATCAACTGTTGTTCATTGTATCTTAAGCTTTCCGTAATCAATCGCTGTTCCTTTTCTTCCTGAAAAAACCTCAGATAAAAATTAGTTCGACGGGATGGACTGTACGATACCTGCGCCAGAAATTCAGTTCCGGATGATGGCGCTGACGTGGTATATTTCAGCCATTGATGTTGAAAGAAGTCGGCATATGCCCAAAGAATCCAGCGGGAAGCCGGAAAAACTTTTAACCCCAAATACAATCCGTGTTCATCGTTAGTCCTTGAAGACTCGATAAAAGCGTTGGAGAAAAAGCTAAAATAAGTTTTATTGATGTTTCGGTAAACCAACGAAAATTCCGCATTCGAGGCAGGTTTCATCATAACACCTGTCAATAAAGCCTTTCCTGAATTTTTACTTATGGCGGCTTCTCCAAAAAAGAATATTTTCTTCAATGAGCCTTTCCAGTCAAAACCGGCCACCAAATTATCCTTTCCCTCCGGAAGAAATTGATTATACGGCTCGTCACTTCGATCCAGAACAGCATCAAAACGTGTATAAACTGAAGTCAAACCCAACGACCATTGATTGTGCGAATAAGTCACATGTCCACCACCAACAAACTGTTGCAACGAATTCTCTCCGGAAATTTCAGAACTTGTCCGATGATATCCGCTCGTCTGAAATGCTCCAAAATAGGGATGTCCATCCAATGTGTCCACACTGGCATCTAACTTATGTCGCGAAAAAAATGGATAAAAAGTAAAATCTCGATGTTTAAACTGACCGGCTATTCCACGAAAAAACAGATTTTCATCGGTTGACGAATAGGATTTAATGCCCTGATCAGAACGAAAAACCTGAGTCGTTTCGGCAGACTTACCCATCGAAAAACCTTGCCAGGCCATCAATCCCTGTCCGAAACGCACATGATAGCCACCAACATAAATTCGGGTATCGTTCTGCCCCAACCTGAAATTAGCAAAAGCATTGGTGTAATCGAACCCTTCCTGATTCGAACGCCTAAAAAATGCTTCGCCGGGATCTTTCTCAGCCACGATGCCATACTCCAATCTGGATGAGATATGTTTCAATCGCAAATAATACCGTTCTGGTGAACCTTCATATTTGGTTTGATCGGTCGAAGAAAATGTCCGGTTCGATCGTACAAACAGATCGGTTGACGATCGTTTCTTTCCGGAGTGTGGCTCCAAAACATCAAACGAAATAAATGACTCCAACTTTTGCATCACATCCGGAGTAAATTCATCAACAGCCGCCAACTCATACAAACTATAAATGGTACCCGTTTTCTCTCTGTACGCAATCAGGTTATTAATCTGAACCTCTGACAACAGATGCAATCGGAGCAGATCATCTCTTGAAGCCAGATTGATCTTCAAGGGGTTTTGACTGAAATTTTCTAAATCATCCAGAATTTCCTGAATATCGGAGTCGTCACTCATATTTTCGCCTACCGATTCGAGCAGATCTTCGGTAATTTGGGTTACCTTGGGGTTCTGCGCATTTGAAAACACAGCTAATATCAAAATCAATATCAGTAGAAATATTCGCTTCATCGGAATTGATATTGAAATGAGACTGAAGGTGAGTTACCCAAATACTGATTATAAACAGTCGCCAAATCAAGCGTTAGTCTTTTCACCTGAAACCCAATTCCGGCTGAAAGCTGATACGGTTTTCCTGAAACTCCGACACGAAGAAATAGCTTTTCGAGAATGCAATATTCGATTCCTGACTTCAAAATAAAGTGATCGTCAAAGTCATTTTCGAGCTCGGTAGTCAGGCTAAACAAATCGGAAA
>JBBQXI010000124.1:0-9661 GCA_038209805.1 Bacteroidales bacterium
CCATCGCGATGGTGTCGGGTGGACCAATACAAACAGCCATGTCGCCAACCCGCGCTGCGGGCATCCCGCCGATTAAAACGGTGGGCGCTCCCGGCGGCAAAATCGGGCCGCCAACATGTGGAACCGGTCCGGGATTTACCATCGGACAAGTGTGAAAATCGGTTATTCGTGCTGCTGGTGGCATGGTTTTATTTACAATTTATTTACTATTTACTATTTGAGTTCCAAGGTTCAAGTTCCGAATTCCAAGTAGGCGCTTTGTAAACTGTGACTGAACACTGCGACTATTTTTCTTCGGTCTTCCGACTCCTGTCTTCCGACTTCTTCAATTAATCTGCACCATAGAACCTTGTATTTTGGCAATGGCGCCGGTTGAAAGTTCGGCTCCTGCATTTCCGCTGGCTTTAAATTTAGCATTGGCAGTTATCGTCACATTCATACCATCAATTTTTACATCGCCGGTGGCTTTTATCGTGATATCCTTCGGGCTTTCAAGTGCAATTCCGGCGGAATCCATCGTGATTTTATTAGAGAAATCGTCTTCAATCTTGATGATCCCGGCATCTTCGTCGACTGTAATTTTTTTGCCTTTCGGAGTTTCAATAATTACCGACTTTTTGTCGTCGTTGAAAATGAATTTCATGTTGCTGCGGGTCGTAAATCCTTTTTCATTGTTTGCATCGGCAGCGGTGAGTGGTGCGGGTTTCGCGCTGCTGTTCATCATTCCCAAAACCACCGGGTGATCGGGATCACCATTGATAAAGCCAACAATCACTTCATCGTCGATTTCAGGAAGAAAAAAGGAACCGCGGTCGCTGCCGGCATCGAGTGTTGAAACTCTGGCCCAGATTCCCTGCTCCTTGCCCGAAATGATGGGCATGCGCACCAAAATGCGGTTTTCGCCATCCGGATCGTTTTCGAGCTGGGTCACAATTCCGATTTGCAACCCTTGAACACCTGCCAGCAAACCTGCCGCCGGCTGATCATTGATTTCAACGGTTTCTGAAAACCAGTTGGGGTCAATTCCAAATTGTGCATCAACCGTCCAGTTGCCTTCGGCGATTTGGTGGCGCACTGCCGAAACGTAAACGTTGCCGTTAAACCGGTCGCCGACACCTTCCAGTTTCAGCGTGGTATTGGGTTTTACCGCCGGAATTCCCTGAAATTTCACCCTTCCGCGGATTTTCGAAAACTGGTTGAACAGCGTTTTGGCATCGGCCCAGGCCTGCAAGGCATCGTCAGGGGCAGAAGCACCGTTTTTCAGTTCCAGATTCGAAAGGCCAATCACAGCGGCCAAATCGTCGTACGAAACATTTCCGTGTGAACTTACAGCCGGGTCGCTGGCTTCCATTTCCTTAATAACCTGATCTTCCGCATTCCAGCCATACGAAGTTACTTTCTGGAACTGGTTCCGGGCATCTATTTCAGCATCAAAATCGAGCATGGTGGCGCCAAACGAAACGGTTTCCACTTCGGGTAAACTGGCATCGGGTTTCGTTACCGATATTTTTCCATCGTCAACCAGCAGCACTTTCCCGTTGGCCTGTGCGCGGATCACGCAAAAATCCCAGTCGGAAACATTGTACTGAACCAGTTCCTTGTGCTGAACGCTGGTAGATTCGATATCATTTTCCAAACCATAAGCGCCGATGATTTCACCCAGAATATCGCTGTCCTTGTTGTCGTAGAAGTATTTACTTTTGCGGCCAATGGTCAGCTTTACTGCTTTGTCTTTGCATTCAATAATCAGGAACGATTGACTGGTTCTGATTTTCAGGCTGTGTTTAATCACGATTCCTTTGAAAATTGTTTCCTCGTCGGAATGGTATCCGGCTTTAATTTCGATTTCCTTTCCGGGTAAAAACAAATCCTGATTGCTCAGTTCAAATTCCTGAGAAGAGGGGTTGCCATCGAGCAATATAATGCGCGCCATTGGTATCCGGTTGATTTCCTTTTCCACCACAATATTCAGGACTGAATAGGCGCGTGAAAGTTCGGAACCACCGACCAAAATCTTTTGGGTTACCAAATCCGACGACCGCGAAGTCTGTATTACTCGTTGAGGCATGGGTTACGATGTTTTTTGGATGGGAGGAAAGAAAATCTTCTGACCCACCGTTAACTTTCTGAAATTGGAAATGTTGTTGCGTTTTGCAACTTCAAGGTAATACCTGGAATCGCCATAAATCCGGAAGGTCATCAAAGGCAGCTTGTCGCCTTCTTTTACTGTTCGGATGTGCGTCAAATCCGGAGAACTGTTATTTTCCATGGCAACCCGGAGATTGTCTTCAACAGTTCCCTTGAATTTCGCATTTGCCGTTGCCCGGAGCGGAGTCCCGTCGGACTTGAACAGCTTATAGGTGATGTCCATTTCGGTGAGCGTTCCCTTAAAAAGGAGTGTTCCCCACGAAATGATCAGGTAGTTTGGCTTGTGTTCGTCACCATTGTAATCGAAAACAACCTTCTTGAACTTTTCGATGTCGTCGATGATGCCGCCGCCTTCATCCTTGAATGTTTTGTCGTCCGAGGTTCCGGGAGCACCATAATCGGTGATCACTCCAGTACGGTCGAAAACAAATACAAGGCTCAGATCTTCAGGCAAAATCTTGTCGAAACGTGGCGACGATTTACTTGTTCCTGAAGCCTGATCGTGGTTCGATTCAATTTTATACTTGAACGAATATTTATCAGGATTCAAAAGCGATTTGAATTCGCCGTCGCCAACTTCATTCGAAAATTTCGCGTCCTTGTAGGCTTTTATCTTCAGTTTAATCAGTTCGCCGCTCATAATTACACCAGATTAAATTCTAAAATCATTTGAATTACAGCCATTTAAGTCGTAAGAATAAATAAATATCGCTTTACAAATTCATCATTTATAGACTCACCCCGTCGCATCTGCGATGCTCTGCCCCTCTCTTTGCAAAGAGAGGGGGGAAGTCCGCCTGCGGACTTGGGGTGAGTTTTGTATTAAATACGACTATAAATTGTTCTCATTACCGTTCCTGTTTTTTCGATAAAATTTCCAAAACCTGTTCGACACAAGCCGCTATGATTACATCTTTATCCTCCTGACGATTTGTTTCAGGACTTGAAGTTTGCGACTGGTCTGCCACGTTTACTTTGATAATCAATTCTTTGATTTCGATAGGCATTTTACTGAATATTAAAGTAGTTGTAAGCCAGTTCAATTGTTTCAATTGCAATGAGGCTTTTTTCGGCATTAAACTCAGATACCGACCATTTTAACGGATAGGCATGCACCACATTCCAGGTCATTAACGGTTCGTGTTCTTCGTTGAGCAGACTGATCGTGATGTTGGTAGGTTTGATGTCGAAATCTTCCAAAGCATCGCGACACCATCTAACCAGCGACGAATCGACTACTATTCCGCGCTTTAAAACCAAATTGGGATACCGTGTTGAAACAGGTAATTTGTGCTTAAACCGATTTTCTCCTCCTTCGGCAATCTGTTCCGTTTCGAGCTCAACATTTAAGCCCGACACCGATTGAAACTGATATTCACCGCTCAGGTTGTCAAATTCAACTTTAAAGTGAAATCCCAAAGGAGGGTAGTAATTGCTCATCGTTATTCGTTTTGAATGGTTAAGCCTTCGTGCACAATTTCCATAGATTCGATAGCCACCTCGTTGCCTTCAGCTTTCAGGTCCGTTGATTGAACCTTACTTGGCCAGGCGTTTTTGACCTTCCAGGTAATCACCGGAGCATGTTCTTCGTTGAGCAGGCTGATGGTGATGTCGCGGCGCTCAATGGTATTGAGTTTAACGGTATTCCACCATTTGAAATATTCGTTATCACTGTGAAAGGTTCCTCTTTTAAGCGTAATGTTGCTGAATTTCTGCATGCCCGGCATTTTTATTTTAGCGTATTCCGGACTTGCCCCGTCGCGGTATTCAACGACTTCGGTTTCCACATCCAATCCGGAAACTTCGGTAAATCCTATTTTTGTTCCACCCCATTCAACCTGAAAATGGAACTTGACCAATGGGTAATTTGCTGCCATAATTGTATTTTTTAAGATTTATTACTGACTAAGCTTCCTGTAATTTATGTGAGAATTTCAGTACAATGAATTCAGCCGGACGAACCACAGCCATACCGATTTCGATGTGCATGTAGCCGTTCAGAATGTCTTCGGCTGTCATCGTTTGGCCCAGACCAACCCTGACATAAAATGCCTGTTCGGGTTTTGCACCGGCCAATGCACCAGCTCTCCATTGAAGAATCAGGAAGTTTTCAATCATGGCCCGAACTTTTACCCAGGTATTGGCATCATTGGGCTCGAATACAAACTGAGAAGTTGCTTTCTTGACCGATTCTTCAACCATATTAAAGAAGCGGCGGACCGGAACATAGCGCCATTCATTGTCGTTTCCGGCCAATGTACGCGCTCCCCAAACCAGAATTCCTTTGCCGGTAAAAGCGCGGATGGCATTAATTGACTTTCCGGCGGTTGTATCCACATTTAGGCTTTCCTGACCTTCGTTGGTGATTTTTACAGAGAGGTTGGTCACATAATTAAGTCCGACATTGGCTGGAGCTTTCCAAACACCTCTGTCTTTATCTACCCTTGCATAAACTCCGGCAATTGCCGAACTTGGTGGTAATTCAAGCGGAAGATTTCCGATTGCTGTCAATATTTTGTTGTAGGTTGAATTGTCAACAGCTGCCACATCGCTCAAATTTCTTCCGTTCAGTGCGCCGTTGTTTTTGTCCTTGCCTTCAACCTTTTTAATTTCAATGCCAACCGAAGTTAAATTGGCGCCGACATTGGCGAATGCATTCACTGTTGAAACAATGACAGCCTGCGTATTTAATGGAGTATAGGCTTCCAGTTTCTTCAATTCAGAGTCAAAGTTTACTGCATTCACATTCAGGATATTTTTAACCTTGACATCGGTATTAGCCGCTTGCATTTTAGAATACAAATCGTGAAGGTTAGCAGTTACTTCATCAATTTTTCCGGAGCCTTCAAAATCGGCGTTGAAAATTATAAGAGCAGCTTTTATACTTGTTGCAATTACAGGGTTTTCATCCTGAATGGTTGTGGCTGCTGCATTTGCTTCTGCATTCAGTTTGGCTTTAAAATCGGCCAGTTTATCTAAAGAAGCAAGTAAGGTTTCAACCAATGTAAGGAAAGCTGTTTTCTTAGCGTCGCTCGTCGCAAAAACTCCTCCCAAATCGAATCCGGCAGCGCTATCGTAAATTTTAAAAAGCACATTGCTTACATCGCCTGCAATATTGCCAGGAGTTGTTAATAGATCTACCAGTTTTTTCAAGGTGGCAGGCATCCCGGTTCCCAAATTTTCAATGGCTTCCAGATTTTTCTTGATGGTCTCGTAGGCATCGGCACTGTATGAATAATGCTCTATCGTGATTTGTTTGGAATTGTATTGATAATCGAGAATTGTTTGAAGGAATGGGTAATAGGCAGCACCATATTTAATAATGTCTTTGTCAGAAAAAATGAAGTTTCTCAAATCATCAATATTTGAGTCTGTCGGACTGGTAGAATCATAACTTAAGGTGTCTATAATGGTAAACCGATCCTGCAATTTGTTGCACTGAGCTAAGGCATCATTGTATAATCCATAAAATTCTGAAGCTGTCGACAAAGCCGTGGCATCCGGAAATACAATCAAAGTTACTTCGTCAACTTTTTCAACAGCACCGAGTCCTTTTTTAAATGCATCGAAATTGTTTATTGATGTGACCACGGTGTCAGCTGCATCCAGATCGGATCCATAGCGGCCAACCGAAACGATGTAACAAGGTCCACCTCCGTTGGCAAAATACATTTGCATGGAATAATACATCAGGAAAGGTTCGCGAGATGAGGGCTGATCGACTACAATTGCGCGTGTTTTGGTACCATTCACCTGAGTATCGTTGATCGTTACGCTGATTGTTGTTTCAGGCTTGGCGTTTCCAAACCAGGTTTCGTATTCAAGCATAGAAGTTATCCGGGTAGGAACCCCTTTTAAGTCTCCCTTTATTTTATTGGTCGCCTTTTCGGTATAACCAATAAAAGCAGGTATAGCAGTTTCAACTTGTGCGACCGAAGGCGGGAATTTTGCTATTTCCTCGACGTAAACACCTGGTGTCTTGTAAGCTGTTGCCATAATCTTTCGTTTTTAGTTTTACATGTATATTTCAGAATAGTATTTTGTATTTAGTGTATCAGGTTTTATCAGTTGGGAACCGGGATTTGGTAAGTCTTTCCCTCCCAGTTCAATTGGAATAAATCCTTTTTGGGTAAGTGGTTGTTCCGATTTTGAAATCAAAACTTTTGGGTCGGCAGCTTCCATTTTAACATCATCATTGTTTTTTACTTTGGGGTCTTTCCTGAAAATGTACCGCCAAATCGTCTTTCGGTTGGCAAAAACCAGTTCGAATGTTTTCGTTGGATCTGCAATTTTTCCTTCCTGATTAATGATGTTAAGAACCGGATTGTCAGCTATCATGTATAACCTGATCAGGCCAAACAGATTCATTTTTTCGGCAGGACTGAGTGTTTTTAGCTCAGCAATTGAACTTGCCGGGGTTAGTGCAAAAGTTCCATTGATATTGAAATGATCGCCTGACTTGTTGATTAGCGGAAATGTCGGAGCTTCTGTGGAAATGCGACGGTTTGAAAAATAGAAGGTTTTACCCAGCGTGTTCGGGTTAAGATCGGTGTAATTATAAAATACAGAATCTTTGACCTTAACCAGAAATGTAAGACTTAAATCATTGGTGAGCGGAATAAACGGGAAAGCGTTGTCGTCGTTGCTAACTTTAGACCACACGGCAAATCCGGAATTTAGATTTCTGAAAACCAACTGGTGTCCTTTTAATTTTTGCTGAGTTTCAAGGGTAGGGATGATGTTGAAAAATGAATTCGGATCATAGCCGTCCAATTGCTTGCTGGCATCAACGGCATTCATTGAAAACCAGGTTTTCAACCCGTTATTCAGGAAAAACAGGTGGAGCACATCTACCTTAAAAAGCGGTTTGTATTGAATGGAAAAGCTCATTGGTTTATGTCGTTTAAATCTCCGCCGATGTGTGTAATCACTCCGGAAGTAGCAAGTTTGATGTCTTGCTCAATTTCAATAAGTTGTATCTTATAAATGACAGAAGGAAGCTGCCTTCCGCCCAAAGTTCCCCACACATAGTTTAGCTGTTCCAGGGTGATCGTGCATAATTCCAGATTGAATCTGAACTGATCCAACACGTCGAATGCAACATTCGTTCGGTTGTAAGCCGTATTGGTGGAGGTAAAGACCTTTTTCCCCTGAAAAAACTGAATGGTTTTCGAAATGCAGCGGAGCGATTTGTCGTAGGTGTCGCAGTTGGCGCTGATCAAAAGGAAAAGATTCAGGTGAACCGGAGGATTTTTATATTCGGTTATGCCATTTCTAACCTTGAAACTGGGAAGGTTTTTTTGTGTAGAATCTTCTTCCAGATTTAAAAGGGTAAGAACAACTTTACCATTCACATTAGCTGCATTTTCTGAAGATGATTCCAGAAGGGCAATATTTTCAAGTTTAACCAGATTGCTCAGGCCTTGAGAAGATAGGTAATTGTCCAATTGTTCGCTGATAATCTGTAGCGCTTCGTAAATCATGGTAATTTGTTATTTGTTGCTATTGGTGAAATGGTTCAACAAATCCTTACCTGAGTTTTGGTTTTTTTCTGAGAGCGTCTTACACCGTTTGCAGTTTTGGGTACCGTTGAAACAGTGTCATGGAAGATTAATTAATAATACTAAAATAAAAGACATTAAACTCTTCTATTCCAATGATTTAAACATTAAAATTGCTTTTTTAAGCTTATAAGGTACTAGCTTTCAATGTATATATCCTAAAATTAACGAATTGGTAACCCCCTTTATTGTAAATTTTTATGGTGATATTTTAAATTGTTTTTCGTATATTAAGGAGCAAAAATATTCAGAACAGGGACGAAAGTGGTATTATCTGGATACATATTAAATAATCTATATATGTTGTTTTGTTTTTTAAATTACTTATATTTGCAGCACTAAAATTGGAGATATGAACACGATTGAAATAGCTGGAAGATACTCAGCACTGGCCAACGACACCTGTTGTTTGTCGTGTGGTGGCGCAGTTGATAAAAGTGATGCTAAACTGAATGAAGTATGCATTGATTTGGGAAGTGGTCGCGGAACCGATGTTTTGCGTTTGGCCGAAGAAGTTGGTGAGGGCGGTTTTGTTTATGGCGTTGACGTAACCGATGAGATGATTCGCAAAGCCACGACAACTGCCGCTAAAATGGGCGTTGAAAATGTGAAATTTATTCAGGCCGATTTGGAGCAAATTCCGTTGGAAGACGAAATTGCCAATCTGATTATTTCGAACTGTACCCTGAACCATGTTTCAAACAAAGCCAAAGTATGGGCTGAAATTTATCGGTTGCTTAAAAATGGCGGACGTTTTGTAATTAGCGATATTTATTCGAGCGAGCCTGTTCCTGAAGAATATGCTGATTACCCAGAGGCTGTTGCCGAATGTTGGGCTGGATCTGTAACCCGTTCAGAATACCTGAATATTATTAAGGGTGCCGGATTCCGTTACGTAAAAGTATTGGAAGAAAGTCAGCCTTACCCAAAAGGAAAAATTCACGTATCCAGTTTTACCATTACCGCCGAAAAGGACGAGTTTAGTTGCTGTGGATAATTGGTAGAGACGAAAAATCGCGTGTCTCTCGTTATAATTGAAAGTTTGAAGGTAGTCATTATGTTGAAGTTTAATTGATGAAGTTTCGTTCGTTTTGAATACCTTTATTCCGATAGTTTAATCAATACCAAAATCAGTTTTATGAAGAGTTTAGTAAAAAAAGTAAAAAAAGGTCAGATTAAACAGGCACAATGTTGTGCTAAACAATCTCAGATTATTGCCGGATGTCATGATTAAGGCTTCCGGCCTTTTTTTGATTGTAGATTAACGAATAACGATTAGAGATTTACCAAGCGTGAGTTTTTAATCTGAAATCGTTAATCTGCAATCGTTAATTAAAAATCAAATCTCAAATGCAACTTTCCAAATATAATATCACCTCAAGAATTAAAGATTCTGACGATTGGTTTGTCGTAAATTCCTTATCAGGGCAGGCTGATATTTTAGATCAGAAAACTTTCGAGCAACTTAATAGCATTTCTGAAGACAATCTGGAATTAATTGAAAACGGTTACCTTGTTGATCCTGTTCAGGAAAAACGACTGTTTCGTGAGAAATACCTTAAGTTTTTGGATGACCGTGAAAAGGACGAAGTTCAAATTTTCTTTGTGACCAATTACTCATGCAATTTCGATTGTTCGTATTGTTACCAGGCTGGTTACGAAGCTTTACCCGTGGCGTTGTCGAAAGAAGTTACCGATTCGTTTTTTGATTACATCCTGAAGGAGTTTTCAGGAAGACGAAAATACATCACCATTTTTGGTGGCGAACCTTTCATGAATGCTCCACACCACAAGGAAAATATTGAATACATCATTCAAAAAGCAGCCGAGTACAAGCTCGAAATTGCAGCTGTTACAAATGGTTATCATCTGGAAGAATACATTCCGATTCTGAAAAAGGGAATTATTCGCGAGATTCAGGTGACACTCGACGGAACCAGCGAAACACATAA
>JBBQXI010000125.1:0-9613 GCA_038209805.1 Bacteroidales bacterium
GCTATTCTTTTTGGGCTGTTGTTGAGCCACGATGAAAAGATCTATTACTTGTTGAATTACAGGAGCGGAGTCCAATTTGTGAGTCAAAACATAAAAATGGTTTCTGTTTTTCGTTCCACAGATGTTATCCTAATTGTAGGGCAAGTCATTTATTATTCAATAAAATTTATCCGAATCCCGAATAAATATCAGCGCGAATTAAATGAGGAATATTCCAATGTCGAGAACTTCTCCATCAACTGGCTGAAATGGTTTAATGCTGCGTTTGTTTTAATTGGCTTGCTAAGCATCTCTTTTTACATGTTCAACCCTTTTCAGGAAAGAAATGACTTTTTCCTGATTCTGTTTCTATTTTCTATTTCGACTTTTATTTGGGTTCTTGGGATTTGGTCGTTCAAGCAAAAAAAACCGGAAGTTGCATTGGATTCAATTCCGGAAAGGCTTACTGAGAACCGCGATTTACTAAGAATAAAGGAAGTGGAGTTGGCTGAAAGTCTGATGGCTTATTTTGAAAAGGAAAAACCATATCTACAACCCGACCTCACGCTGTCGACAGTGTGTAAGGTTATTGGCACGAACCGAACGTATCTTTCAGCGGTAATCAACAGTAATTTTGGAGTAAATTTTAATGCTTTTGTGAACCAGTTCCGGATTCGCTATGTTGAAGATTACCTGAAACAACACCCCAAAACATCGAAGGATGAATTGGTTGATATTGGCGGTTTTGGTTCTGTCAGTTCGTTAAAAAGGGCTTTAAATAAACAGAAACTGACAGATGATTCGGAAAGTAAAACCCCGTCACAATTTTATGAGCAACCGGTAAATTGACCTGTTAACTTCGCCATCTAGTTCATCAATTAAAATATCTGGAATATTCTTCCGGTAATTCTTCGATCGATTTGATTCGAATATCTTTGAAATACACTTCAGCGGCTTCGCTTTGAAGTTGAATTTTGCCCTTCGTCAATGGAATTGATTTTCCGTCTTTCACATATCGTGAGTTTTGCAGAACCATGACCACATGCCCGTTAACAATGCGAACGCTTTTATCGCCAAAACAAATCAATTCAAGTGTTGTCCATTCGCCGATTGGGCTTTCGTAATCGGCGCTGCGTAAGCAGAATCCATCGCGCCCTGTTCCCGGACCTATTGGCAGAAAAGCTTGTTTTTCGCTGGCAGCGGTGTTCATAATTCCTTCCGGAATAAATGCCCGAACATCGATAGCCGAACTCGCAATTCCCCAATGATCACCCATGTGTCCTTCCATAATTTGGAATTCCTGCGAAAGCAACCAGGAGCGCCAGTAATCAACGCCACATTCTCCAATTGAATGATACAGTAGACCTGAGTCCTTCAATTTTTCGGTGCGAGGCTCCCATTTTTTATCGCCCCACTTTACTTTCAAGGTCAAATGATAATTCTCAAATTCCTGTTTGGTAAACACACATCCGTATATTTCACCTGTGATGTGCAATATTGGCTCGCCATTTACTTCGTCAACCGTAAAAACGTCACTTTTATTCTTATTGTAGCCAATCGGTTCAATCAAATTGCCCTTTTCGTCCTTGGGTTGTTGTCCCGTAAAACTGTTTGTAAAGGAATAGCTCTGAAAAACTTCCCATTGAGAAAGATTTTTGTCAAGTAAGTTAACCCATTTTTCATTTGAGGGAGTGAAAGAACTCAGGGTAAACAGTATAGCAATAGCGATAACTGACCTAATCAAATGGTTTGGATTCATGGTATTTGGTTAAAAATTATATGTTTCCTGATATGAATTACCCTGATATTTTTAACTGTTTACTGCGACTGATCACTGCCTTTTGTCTGTTCCCCAATCAACCTCACTACCATTTCAAACTCAGCTACGCCCAGTTGCTCCGGACGTTTGTCGAATATCGGGTTTGCCTTTAATTCATCGGTGGTAATCATGGTTTTTAGCGAATTGCGCATGGTTTTACGTCGCTGGTTAAATGCCATTTTTACGATGCTTTTAAAGAGTTTTTCGTCGCAGTCGAGGTGTTCTTTCTGGTTGCGGGTAATCCGAATGACCCCACCTTTTACCTTTGGTGGTGGAATAAACTGATCTTCATCAACCGTAAAAAGGTATTCAATATCGTAATATGCCTGAAGGAAAACACTTAATATTCCATAGGTTTTTGAACCGGGTCCGGCAGCTAAACGCTCAGCTACTTCTTTTTGAAGCATCCCAACTAATTCCGGTATCTGGTTGCGGTATTCCAAAACTTTGAAAAATATTTGCGACGAAATGTTGTACGGGAAATTCCCGATAATGGCAAAAGGCTCATCAAAATACGTATGCAGGTTTAGTCTCAGGAAATCGTCAGAAATAATTCGATCTTTTAATTCGGGGAAATGCTGGTTCAGGTATTCAACCGATTCGCGGTCGATCTCAACCACCGAAGTTTCGAAAGAACTGTCCTGAAGCAAAAATTGAGTGAGAACGCCCATTCCAGGACCAATTTCCAAAACTTTGCTCAGATTCTTGGTTTGAAGACTGTCAACAATCCGTTTTGCGATGTCTTTATCTTTCAAAAAATGCTGCCCTAAATTCTTTTTTGCTCTTACTGTTGCCATATTTTTTCCTGCTTTCAGGAGTGATTTTTTAATTATTGATAAAAAACTGCCTGATTTAAAACAAATCAGTATTTTTGCCACCATGACAGGTTATAGGTTGAGCAATAATAAACTCACTTTAACTTGCCGTGACAAAAGTACGTTAAATTAACCTCGAATTACAAAAGCATCCATCTCAATAAATAAAAGAGCTTGAAACAAAGTATACTTAAAACCCTCAAATTTGTCTCCTTCTTTTTACTCGGGATATTCATATTCTGGATGGTTTATAAAGATCAGGATTTTAAACGCATAAAAAGTATTTTAGCCAACGATGTCAATTATTTCTGGATAGTGGTTTCGCTCTTTCTTGGATTGTTAAGCCATGTTAGCCGAACGATACGCTGGAATTTACTCATTGAACCACTGGGAAGGAAACCACGGCTGATGAATACTTTCTTAGCGGTAATGGTTGGTTACCTCATGAATTTGGCTTTGCCCCGGATGGGCGAAATATCGAGATGTGGAGTTATTGCACGATACGAAAAAATATCGTTTACCAAGTTGGTAGGTACAGTTGTTACCGAACGTCTGATTGATGTTTTGATGTTGCTTATTCTTTTGGCAATCGTTGTTTTGACTCAATTTGGACAGGTACTGGAATTTCTGAACAACAACCCTGAAGTAAATGAAAAGCTGCAGAAAGTAATTTATTCGCCGGTTCTAATTGGTGGATTGTTGTTATTTCTTGTCGTTTTATGGCTTAGTCGTCACAAGATTCGCAAAAGTTCATTGATGAAAAAGGCGATGGGTTTTGTTGGTCAGTTCGTTGAAGGTTTTCGCAGCATCGGTAAAATGAAGAAGAAAGGCTCATTTATCTTTCACTCGGTATTCATCTGGGTTTTGTATTACCTGATGACGTATTTGATATTCTTTTCATTTGGATTTACTTCGCATTTGGGCCCATTAGCAGGATTAACTGTTTTTGTTTTGGGTAGTTTTGGTATGGTGGCTCCGGTACAGGGTGGTATTGGCGCCTGGCATTTTATGGTCATTGAAGGACTTGCGTTATACGGAGTGGATAAAGCCGACGGAAAAGTGTTTGCTTTGCTTGCCCACGGTACCTCAACGCTTATGCTGATTGTGCTTGGCCTGATTGGTGTGATTGCTCTGCCTTTTGTAAATGAACGCGAAGACGTATTAGAAAAAAGTCATTAGTCATTTGAAATTTCCCAATGACAAATGACTTTTCCAAGAAAGTAAATGAGTCAAAAATCAATTAAAAATTGAATATAAACCTTTACATAGCCAGACGAATTTTTTCCTCGAAAGAAAATCGGGAAAATCTTTCACATCGGATCGTAAACATTGCCCTTTTCGGTATTGTTCTCGGATTGGTGGTGCTGATTTTGTCAGTGGCTATCGTTACGGGTTATAAATCGGAAGTTGGGCGAAAGGTTATCGGGTTTGGCTCTCATTTGCAGATTGTCAATCTGGATTCCAATCAGTCGTTTGAAACCAGTCCGATTAGCCAAAATCAGCCTTTTCTTCCTGAACTCAAAAATGTTGAAGGCATCCGTCACGTGCAGATTTTTGCCACCAAACCCGGCATTATTCGCACCGATGACGAAATTCAGGGTGTTGTGCTGAAAGGAATCGGACCCGACTTTGACTGGTCATTTTTTCAGGAAAACAAAGTTTCAGGCGAACCTTTTCAGGTTCAGGATACTGTTCGAAGCAACAAAATCTGGATATCAAAACAAATGGCCGACCTGCTTAAACTGAAGTTGGACGACGATCTCAATATGTTTTTTATCAATGGGTCCGAGTTTGTCCCGCGTCAGCGGAAATTTCAACTGGCCGGAATTTATAAAACCAGTCTTGAAGAGTTCGACCGGATGTTCGTTTTGGTTGACATCAACCACATTCGTCGGTTAAACAATTGGAAGGAAGATCAGATAAGTGGTTTCGAGATTCTGGTCAACGATTTTAAGCAACTCGAGTCAGTTGAAAAGGAAGTAAATAATTTACTGCTGAGAAATACAACTCCAGATAGCCCGGTTTTGCAGGTTGTTAGCATCAAGGAAAAATACAGGCATATTTTCGACTGGCTGGGCTTGCTTGATATGAATGTTTGGGTGATTTTAACACTGATGGTTTTAGTCGCAGGATTTAATATGGTTTCAAGTCTGTTGGTTATTATTCTTGAACGCACCCAAATGATTGGAATTCTGAAAGCCATGGGAGCGCGCAATTGGAGCATCCGAAAAGTGTTTCTTTATTTTTCAGTCATGCTGATTCTGAAAGCCTTGGTATGGGGGAATGTTCTGGGTATTGGCATTTGTCTTATTCAGCAGTACACGCATGTTTTCAAGCTCGATCCAAGTTCGTATTACCTCGAATATGTTCCAATACATCTTACTGTTTTGCACTTGGTTTTGCTGAATGTCGGCACCGTATTAATAACCACTTTAATGTTGCTGTTGCCTTCTTATTTTATCACCAAAGTTTCTCCTGAAAAAACAATTCGCTTCGAATAATTGAAAGGGTGATTGCTTTTGCTTCAAATGATCTTTTAAAGGTTTGATTTCTTTCTTATGTGAAATTAAGCCTACATTAAATCATGAATTTATCCAGAAAATAATTGAAGCTTTGCCTGAGTTAAGGTCATAATTCGTTAATTTTAGACAATGTATTCTGCGGTTAAAACATATCTGAAAGAATATTTGCAGGGCGAATTGCCAGGCATCAATGCACATTCTAAAATGCTTCCTCCCGGCAGGCGTTTAAAAACGAATGCCGATGAGCTTTCGACGGTAAAAATGAGTAGTGTTTTATTGCTGCTTTTTCCTGAAGGAGAACAGTTATACATTTGCCTGACAAAACGCCCGCAAACCATGAAGCACCATCCGGGGCAAATCAGTTTTCCCGGTGGAAAGGTTGAGAAAGACGATACTTCAGCGGAAATGACAGCTCTGCGCGAAGCCAGGGAAGAAGTGGGTATTGATCACGATAAAATTGAAATTCTTGGCAAATTATCTGATCTTTATGTTGAGGTTAGTCAATTTTCCATTCAGCCATTTCTGGCTTGGGCCAATCAAAAACCTGAGTTTTTAGTCGATTTTGGTGAAGTTGAAAAACTGATTTTATTTCCTGTCAGCGATTTTATTACCAATGAAATTATTTCGGAAATTGAGCTTGAGACAGTAACCGGGTCGCTTCAGGTGAAATACTATCCTTACGATGGCGAGTTTATCTGGGGAGCTACTGCAATGATTTTATCCGAATTAATTGAGATTCTGAAAAAGCAAGTAGCTGTATGATAGGTCAATCATATAGCCGAAATATCTAGTGTTGTGTTAATGATCTTTTGACGTAGCGTCATGTCGAACTTGTTTCGGCATCCCTTCGATGATGAGATCCCGAAATAAATTCGGGATGACCGGAATCCGACAAAATCAAGTTAATGCAATACCCGTTTTTGTTAAGTTGTTTGTTATTTCCTTATTTTTGGCTTAATTAAAATTTCTGAAAATGCAATTAAAATATTTGGTTTCGCTTTTCTTGTGCCTGTTCTTTATTCGAGCCTATTCTCAGGATCAGGGAAAAGCAATACTTTCCACATTTCATTCCATTTCGAGTCACGATTTGCTGAATTATGCCGCCGAATTAAGTTCTGAAAAATATAAAGGACGACTTTCGGGTTCTCCGGGATACGCGGCTGCTGCCAGTTGGGTGGCTGATCAGTTAAAGCAAGCCGGAGTAAAGCCAGGCTTGGCCGATGGTAACTTTTTTCAGTGGTTTCCGAATGCATATAGCGATGTCCTAACTCCCGGCAGTGTGACTCTGCTTGCAGGGAAAGATAATCCTCAAAAAGAATACAAATTTCCCGATGATTTTTATCCGGGGTCGAATTCTGCCTCCGGAACGGTTTCGGGTCATGTGGTTTATGTAGGGTTCGGAATTTCGGCGCCCGAACTGAATTACGATGATTACAGCAACATTGATGTCAAAGGTAAAATCGTGTTGATGGAAACCGGCGTGCCATACAAAAGCAACGATAGCACCCTTCAGAAATGGGAAGCATACAGTTATCACCGGTATAAATTTCAGCGAGCTAAAGAATTGGGAGCGATCGGATTACTTTACGTCAGCAAAATTGCCAACCCAAATACATCGTACCTCGACGGATTTGTTTACGCACATATTGGAGAACCTGTTGCCGATGAGCTATTTGCAGGTACGGGTCGGAAGTATGCCGAAACGCGTGCAGCCCTTTCTAAACGTATGCAGCCCAATTCGTTTCCGATCAATAAAAAAGTTAGAATTTCGGCTTCGACCAACTATTTCCCGGATAGTCGCTCGTGCAATGTAATCGGGATGATTGAAGGTTCTGACCCGATTCTGAAGAATGAAGCCATAATTATTGGAGGACATCTGGATGCCGTTGGAAGTCCCGGATGTTTGTTTCCCGGTGCGCTCGACAATGCTTCCGGATCGGCCGATATTCTGGCTGCAGCAAAGGCGCTGGCTTCTTCGGAAGTAAAACCTGCCCGAACCATCATTTTTGTTTTCTTCGGAGGAGAGGAGTGCGGTCTTTACGGAAGTAAGAAATACGTGGAATCGCCCATCTGGCCTAAGGAAAAGGTGATTTGCATGATTAACCTCGATATGGTAGGAAACGGAACAGGCTTCCATCTGGGAAATGGAAAAACATTCCCTAAAATTTTAAGTCATTTTTCAGAAGCCAATGACAAATACCTTCATCGCGAATTGAAAGCTTCAGAAGCTCATGTGAACTATGGAAGACCACGTACCGACGGGGCGATTTTTGAAAAAGTTGGATACAAAGCGCTAGATTTGTCTACCTCAGGCACAGTAAAACCCGTTTATTACCATGCTCCGCTTGATAATGCCGATGCACTGACTCCTGAAATTATGGAAGATGCCGCCAAGTTGCTTTATTTGAGCGTACTCGATATGGCCAATGATCAGTCGATTGGAGTAAAGTGAAGAGGTTAATTGCGTTTATTTCAGAAACTCCTGAAACCACAAAGCTGAATCTTTCATGATTCGCTGTTGAGTTTGAAAATCAACATAAATCAGCCCGAATCGGGTGCGGAAACCTTTGTCCCATTCGAAATTATCGGTTGGTGACCAAACAAAATAACCGTTTACGTTTATCCCGTCCTGTCTGGCTTTGAAAACCGACTGCAAATGGTCTTTAAAATATTCGATTCGCCGCACATCATGAACTTTGCCATCTTCAATGCTGTCCGGAACACAAGTGCCGTTTTCGGTCACCAGCAAATTCCGGATTCCTTTATATTGGCTGAATTTATTCAGAATATGATAAAGTCCTTCCGGATAGATTTCGTATTCCATTTCGTTGGCAGGCGCACCACGATCTTTGGCTTTTACTTCTTTAGCCTGAATGTATGGGATGATTGATTTTTCGACAACGGCCCGAAAATAATACTGAACACCAATGAAATCAAAATCGAAAACCATACGTTCTTCGTCGCCGGGTTCCTGGTATTTGTGGATCTTTTTCAAAACTGGCAGCGTATCTTCCGGATATCCCAATCCAAGCAAGGGTTCTATAAAAAGTCGGTTTATTCCTGCATCAACCCTGCTGGCAGCTTCAATGTTTTTTTGTTCCTGATTGAGCGGTTCAATGTGTGCTGTAAAAAAGGTCGTACCGATGTTTGCACCGGCAACATTCTTCCTGATGATTCGGCCACCTTCGGCATTGCACAATACCGAATGATGAACGGCTTTAAGGAATCCTCTGATGTTTCGTCGTCCGGGAGCCATGTATCCCGCAAGGTAACCACCTGCAATAAACGAAAATTGCTCGTTTAACACCATCCAGTTTTTTACTTTCGAGCCAAATTCTTTGGTTACCACTTCAGTATATTCCGAAAACCAGTTTACAATTTTTCTGTTCGTCCAGCCGCCTTCGGCTTCCAGAGCCTGGGGCAAATCCCAGTGATAAATTGTAATCCAAGGTTCAACGCCAACCGATAAACATTTGTCGATTACACGGTGGTAAAAATCGAGCCCAGATTGGCTAATTTCGCCGGTGCCATTCGGAAAAATGCGAGGCCACGACAATGAAAACCTGAATACTTTGAAATTCATCTGGCTGATCAGATCGATATCTTCTTCGTACCTGTGGTAAAAATCGGCGGCAACATCGGCATTTTCTCCGCGCTCAATTTTTCCTGATTTTCTTGAAAAATGATCCCAGGTTGACTCGCCTTTTTCGTCCGCATTCCACGCCCCTTCGGTTTGGTAGGCTGCGGCAGCAACTCCCCACTTAAAATCAGGGCCAAAATCAGCTTTACTTAAACTGAACGGTGTTTTGACTGACACTTTATTGTTTCCCATTTTAGTATATCCAAATTTCATGTAACTGGACAACAAAAGGCCAGTTCCGGCAACTCCAGTTATTCTTACCCAGTCTCTCCGCTTCATTTTGCTGATCGTTTGATGTTGAAGGGCTAATTTGCAGTCGCAAAAGTATTCCAATTCCGGTATATTCTGAAATTAAATTTTTGAGGGATTTATCTATGCTCTCTTCGACTGCTTTCCTTCGACACGCTTTCCTTCGACAGCTTCGCGCTCAGGAGACACGTGCTCAGGAGACACGCTCTCAGGGAGCCTAGCTTCGAAGAACAAATGAGCAAGCCGAAAATTCATCGTAATTTCTTAAATTTGAGTATGAAAGGTTTCGTCTACATACTTCTCTGTGCCGATGGAAGTTTTTACACCGGAAGCACCAATGATTTAGAGCGGCGATTGCTAGAACATCAAAATGGTAATGGAGCAAACCATACCCGAAAACGACTTCCGGTTGAATTGGTTTATTCTGAAGAATATGAAAGAATTGATGATGCATATTATCGTGAAAGGCAAATTCATGGTTGGAGTCGCGACAAAAAGATTGCGATGATTGAAGGACGTGATGAGGATTTGCCGGAGCTGGCGAAAAGCTACCGAAGTAAGAAGCGGAAATAGAGAGCAATAGAGAGCT
>JBBQXI010000126.1:0-9600 GCA_038209805.1 Bacteroidales bacterium
GCAAGGCTATATAGAATAGCGCAAATGAATATGAAGCTTCTCATATTATTACACTTAAAAACCATTTTGATGAATGTATTCAAATTGCATATTTTCACAACTATTTAATAGCCTTTAACAACTGGCTTTTCAACTTTCCAAATTGTAATTTCTTTGCCTTTGGTTCCTGGATTGGACTGTCGTTAGATTGACCTGGGGCATTGGTTTTGGATTCGGAGTTGGAAATACTTCCATTCGTATTTTCAATTCCTTTCGCTTGCGGTTCAGCTTGTATTTTTGGATCGTCAGCAGTTTTCATTTTAGTTTTTACACTTGAAATAATTTCGCCTTTGAGCCATTCCTTTGCAAAAGCAGTCACTACATCATTTACTTCTTTACCGGCCCGAAAACAGGCTTTCCATTTATAGTCCTTTTTCTCATAGACAGGATTCACAAATTTTCTTTTGTTGTATTCGTCTGGTTCAGTCAGGGCCGCCTTAAAATCAACTGTTACGGCAAGGGCAAGGTATTCCTGCAATCGTTGTTTGATAAAAACTTCAGGTTTAGAAGGATACATTTTCACCCAGATTTCCTGATTGGGGAAGGGCTTTTTAGCATTTGTATTTATTTGATCAATACTTTTTTGCGTTTGATCCAGTTCCTTTTGTTGGTCAGCCACATAGCTGACATCATTTGGGTAGTGTTTGATATTTAATTCAATGATAGATTTATCTCTTTTCAGGCTAGTTAAATTGCGTCCCTTATCATCTGTTAGGGGCATAGCGTCTTCTTTAATGTTGTTATAATCTATTATGAATTCTTCGCTACTCACATATGTTTTAATATAGTTACACATTTCAGTAGCAGCTTCTATTTTATTTCCATCAATAATGGAGGGTAATAAATTCATATAAGGAATTGCAAAAGATTTCGGCATCACATTTTCATCCATTGGGCCAGTGTCGTGCCTGCCTATAAAATTTGCCAAAATATATGTCTGGGCAGTTTTTTCTTCCAAGCCTAATTTTTCAATAATATTATCAGCTATTTTAAATGCTGAAAAAATTATGAAGCCAATTGCAATGGCATAAATGGTGGTTCCTTTTTTCATGTTTTTTTAGAATTATAGTTTCTGTAATTTTTTGAATTCATTTTTATACCTTGTTCAGGTAAAAGTCCTGTAAAAAACAGAATCATACAATCCCCTAAAAACAGGATATTTCGTAATTCATTAAAAATCATGGAAAAAGGGGATTGTAAGCGGCATAGGATTGGTGTTTATTTGCTAATTGTTAATAAAAGTTTACTTTAGATTATGCAAAAATTCGTTATATCATTTCTGGTTGTTACCTGTCTATTCTTCCAGACAATTGCACAACAGCACCTTGTTGACAGTCTCAAAAACGAACTGGCACTCCCAATGGCCGATGCCAATCGTGCAATGAGTATGATGCGGCTGGCAATCGACTACGAAACAGTGGATACGATTAGCGCTTACAAGGCATATCGAGAAGCTGCAAAATTTGCTGCCGATAAAAATTTATATTACCAGCTAGGTCGTATTTATCAAAATCAGTCTATTCTATTTACCACAACCGGCAAATACTTAAAAGCGAAAGATATTCTGAATCTGGCCATTCAATCGTATCAAAAATCAGATCAGCCTGAAGCCAGGTTTTGGGAGGCTAATGCATTAGGCGATTTATCTAATATATATAAAGTCCTCAACGATTTTGACGAATCAGTGCAGTATCAATTAAAATGCATTGCGATTTTGGAGAAACTAAATTTGCCCGAAAAACTGGTTGTACGCTATTGCAATTTATCGAATTTGATGGGCGATTTGGGTGAATTTAAAAAACAGGAGAACTATGCAAGAAAAGCCGTCGAAATGGCTAAAATAAAAAGAAATAAGGTAGATCTATTCATCTCGTATTTTATGCTTTCGCATGGTTTATCACACCTAGGAAAGAACAGTGAAGCAAAAACATATCTTGACAGCGCAAGAATATACCTCGACAAAAATTCAAATATTGATATTTTATTTTCATACTATCTTATTACCGCTGAAGTATTTAAAAAATTAAACCAATTAGATTCTGCCTTTCAGTATTTTCAGAAATCCTACACTGTATCGGTTAAAAACAACTACAATTATGGCAAAGCAGAATCGCTATTGCAAATGGGTGGCATTTCTATTCAGCAAAAAAAGAATTTGGAGGCTGAAAGCTATTTGATCGATGGGATAAAGCTTGCCGAAGAAATCCATTATTTTAATATGTTGGATGACGGTTATAAATATCTGTCGGATAATTATGCTGAAACTGGGCGATATAAACTGGCCTACGAGTATTTTCAAAAATATGTTGAAATGCATGATTCTGCTGTTTCCATGGAGTCAGAAAAATATTCAACAACACTTGAAAAGAAATTCGAGTCAGAAAAAAAAGACAAACAGATTTACCTTCAGCAGATACAGTTACAAAAACGTACTTTCCTGATTAATTCACTTATTGGTTCTACCCTTACCTTGTTCGTTATTTTTCTGCTTATTTATTTTGCGTACAGGCACAAACAAAAACTACAGAGACAACAAATAAGTGAATTGGAAAAAGAGAAACAGTTAGCTGCTGCAGAAGCTGTATTAAAAGGTGAAGAGCAGGAGCGCCGACGGCTGGCCAAAGATCTTCACGACGGATTGGGAGGGTTATTATCTGGTATTAAATATTCCTTTCAATCCATAAAAGGAAATCTAATTATGACGCCTGAAGATCATCATGCGTTTGAACGCAGCATGGATATGCTCGACAGTTCCATCAAAGAAATGCGACGTGTAGCGCACAATATGATGCCGGAGGCCTTGGCGAAATTCGGTCTCGATGCGGCCTTGAAAGATTTTTGTAATGAAATAAATAAATCAGGTGCCTTGATCGTCAACTACCAGTCGATAGAATTTAAACATGCAGAAATTGATCAAACAATTGCCATAACTATTTTCCGGATAGTGCAGGAGTTGATTAATAATACCATGAAGCATGCCGCCGCACGAACAGCTATTGTACAGATGAGCAAGACAAATAATACGATTTGTGTTACAGTAGAAGATGACGGCAAAGGATTTGACCGTGAAATTCTGGAATATGCAAAAGGAATTGGCTGGAGTAATATTAAAAGTCGTGTTGAATATTTAAATGGTTCCCTCGATGTGCAAACAAAACCCGGCAATGGGACTTCTGTTCATATTGAACTGAATATATGATTGGCTTCAAAAATAGTTGATGGGTATCAGTCTGCTGAATTAAATCCGAGTGATTTTGTATCAAAAAAGGAAAGTGAAATATCCTGTTTTTCAGGGATTACGTAATCAAATTTAAATTCTAATATTTATCCACTCATTAAAGCTTAAGGCAGATGGGTAAATGCTAATTTGATTTTTAATTTCATTTTCTAAAAACCAAGTTCGATGAATAAATTAATCCTTCTTTTCATTTTTATAGTAAGTATACACTATGCCACTGCACAGGGAATTGATATGAGCAAAAATCAGTCAGAAATGCAGTCAGCTTTAGTTGAATTGAAAAAAGAGATCAGTGATCTTGAGGCTGAAATTAAGGAAACTGAAAAATCAGACCCAGCGGAAGCTGCATCAATGAAAAATCAACTTGCTGCTCTAAAGAATATGGTGAAAATGCTTGATAAAACGAGTAACACGGCAACGCAGCCTTCTAAATCTCAGACAACTAATGCTTCATTGCCGAAGGCAACTCCATCGCCATTGGTTCCTGTTAAATTAAAACAGACTGTGATCATTCCGACTGAGGCAGAAGCAAAGGATCGATTATTATGGTACGCCGGGAAAAAATATAACGACAGCACGCTTGTTACGACAAAAGGCATGGTTGTGCAATATCTTAAAAAGGAAAATAAAATTGCACTGCAGCCACAAAAAAAGACCGACCCTTTTGATAAAATTATTCAGGAGTATGAAAAAGGTGAGCAACGTAAAACTGAGATGGCTGACAAATTCGATAAAATGAAAAACGGATTTATGTATTATCCTGAATTGAAAAACGGACTTGCTTTGTTCGATGAAATTACTTTAATGTTTAAAGGCGTTTTGAAAAATACGGTTGAATTGCCAGTGGTGCCCATGCCGGTTTCTTCATCAGGTAATGCTGCTCCCGGTATAAGTGGCGGGGGACCTAATGTTGATTTATATACGAGTGATGATGTTTCAGAACAAATTGATAATGAGCAGTTATTGAAAGAAATGGAAATTAAATGGGCGAAGGAATTAGAATTGGCAAAAAAAATGATCAAAGAATTACCTCCAGTTGAGGAATTTCCAGCCCCACCAATGCACGAATTAGGTATTTGTAATCTTTGCGATACCAGTTTGATCCGCAAACAAGAAATTCAGGATACCATTTGGTTTGCTAAATATTGGGGTAAAGAACAAACAATTATTCAAAAAATCATAGGAGTTGAGCGACAAAAACAAATTATGGGATTTCCTGGCGGGGATCTTAGTAGTGTCTTTGACATTATTTTTAAAAGAGGGGCTGAAAAAAGCAAAATTTTATACGATAGATATGGTCATGATATCCGGTATATGGATAATGTATCAAAAGCTATACTTGGATATGAAAGGCAAGTTCAGTTGTTAGGAGGTAGTATAGAGGGCGATGATAGTTTTTCAGGAATGAAATTACTAGTCAATGGCTTTAAATTGTATGATAAATACCTTGATGAACAGATTGAAGCAAAGAATTATGATTTTGCACTCAATATTGCTTCTCATTTAAGTCAGGAAAGAATGAAACAATTACTCGGTGCCTCTGAATCTGCTGGTTCTGATATTAACAGTGTATTAGAAAAAGTTTTAAAATTTAACCGGTTTGCATTAACCATCGATCTTGACTTTAGCCTTGAGCAACTTGATACTAAAGGTAACCTGCAATTTAAAGCAACAGGAGCTGTTTCGTCAAAAGAAAAGATATATGGGATGCTTGTTCCCGACAGTTGTAGTTTCAAAATGATTCAATATAATACTGATGTTAGTAATGAACAACTGGATGATATTTCGATTCCATTTCTTGTTAAATCTGGAAATAAAACGATTCGGAACGAGGAAGATAAGCTTGAGGACTTTCAATATACAGGACCACCGAGTTTTCAGTTACTATTTCCTGATTTTAAAATAAATTTCTGCAACAATAACAAACCTGACTCTGTATTCTTTGCAACTCTAGTTGGGGATGAGAATGCCGCAACTATGTACCAGAAAAGTTTAAAGGGCGACAATAAAAATTATAAAACTGAATTTCTGGGATTTGCAAATCTTGTTTTACAGAATGCCGAAGTAGATCAGAAAGAAAGTGAACTTGAGAATATTGGTACTGATATGATGAATACAATTAGCGGCTTTCAAAATAGGAATAGTGGTGGTTCTACCCTTGATAAATTGAAGATGCAATATGACGGAAAACGCAAGATGGATGCGTATAAAAAAAATATTCAAAAATTGTCAACCGATAAAAAATCTATATTTTTATTTTCAGCAAACAATTTAGCTACAGTGCTTGTCGATAAATTTAGCGACACGAAAAGAAAAATAGATGATGATTTTAATCTGACCAGAGGATTAATTCATTTGAGGGTTATAAATGATCCGGTCAAATAAATAAGGTTATTGGTTTAAGAGTCTTCGTGTTAAATTATAGCCGAAACTTAATAGAAATCAGCCTGAAGTAATATAAATAGCTGTTTTGATAAGGCAACATTTTGATTGGTTTGCGGTGAAACACAGAGAATGAAAATACTGTTATTAAAGAAGAAAGTTATAAATGGCAACAAAAGTGTTTATAGTAGATGACCATTATATGATAATTGAAGGCATTCGGTCGTTGCTGCAACATGAAAAAGAGATTGAATGGGCTGGCCATGCCATGAATGCTTATTCCTGCATGGCATACTTGCAACAGCAACAGCCTGATGTAATATTAATGGATATAAACCTACCCGACAAAAGTGGTATTGATCTTTGCAAAGAGGTAAAAACTGAATATCCTGCAATTCATATTATTGGTCTTAGCTCATTTAATCAGCAAAGTTTTATTCAAAAGATGATTGAAAATGGAGCAACAGGCTATGTTCTTAAAAATGCTACCCGGGAAGAATTGGTTGAAGCCATTGAAACTGTTCTGGAGGATAAAATATTTTTAAGTAATGAAGCCAGTTTAACCGTACAAAAAAATGAAGATGCTAAAATACCGATTGTTACAAGAAGAGAAAAAGAAGTGCTGTTGCTTATCGCTGAAGGTTTAACAAACAATGAGATAGCTTTAAAATTATTCATTAGTACAACAACTGTTGACAGCCACCGGAAAAACCTGCTGACCAAATTTGAAGTAAAAAACACTGCTTCTTTAATTCGAATAGCTACACAAATTAGATTAATATAAAGCGGTGTGCCAGAACACTGAAAATGAATTGCACTGAGTAATTTTTCAATTTCATACTATCCGATTTTTTTCAACAACCACGCCATATTCTCGCCCAGCGTCTTCATGGTGCGAATGCCTTCTTCATCTTTGAGCACATCGCCGGGAGCGCCGCCAAATGCAAAGTTCCAATAGCTCGATCCGGGAACAATCATCTGGTTAATCAGGAAAAAGTTGTTGATGGTTTCGAAAGCATGTAATGCGCCACCTCGACGTTCAACAATCACAGCTGCACCCACTTTTCGGCGTAACAAATGTCCATTCCCACGGGTCACATAACCTGAAACATCAATCAGGGCTTTCATTTCGGTGGTGATATCGGCAAAATAAACTGGAGAACCGAGGATAATTCCGTCGGCCTCAACCATTTTGCCAATTACCTCATTCAGGAAATCATTCTTGATGTGGCAACGGCCATCCTGAATTTCGCGGCATTTCAAACAGGCAGTACAGCCATGAACCAGCTTTCCTCCAAGTTGGATAAACTCTGTTTCAATGCCTTCCTTTTCAAGCTTTTCGAATACAGTTTTAATGAGTATTTCCGTGTTTCCGCCTCTGCGCGGACTTCCATTAATGCCTATAACTTTCATAATGAGAATATTTTAGTCACAAAGAAAAAAAGTTTTAATTTGTGTCTTTGTGGCCAGATAAATTACTGATTAAACACATACGAAATAATATTTGCACCCATCTGCAAAGCTTTCTGGCGAACATCTTCCGGATCGTTGTGTACCGACCGGTCTTCCCATCCATCGCCCAAATCGCATTCGTAGTTGTAAAAGCATACAAGTCGACCTTTGTAAATCAGTCCAAAACCCTGAGCCGGTTTTCCGTCGTGTTCGTGTATTTTGGGTAGTCCGTCAGGAAATTGATATTTCTGATGATAGATGGGATGATCGAACGGAAGTTCAACAAAATCGAGTTCAGGAAAAACCTTTTTCATTTCACGTCGAATAAACTGATCGATTCCGTAATTGTCACTGATTTGCAGAAAACCACCCGATTCGAGGTAAAGGCGTAGATTAGCCGCTTCGGAATCAGAGAAAAACACATTACCATGACCGGTTAAATCCACATAAGCGTAATTGAACAGATCGGGACTTCCCGGTTCAACAGTCCCTGGTTCAGGGTCGATGTCCGTTTTCAGGTTGTCGTTGCAAAAAGCAATCAAGTTGGGTACCGAAGTCGGATTTGAATACCAGTCGCCACCACCATTGTATTTCATTACAGCAATTTTCACCGATTTGGCTTGAGAAAAAACCATCACAGGCAAAAAAATTAACAGCATCAATCCAAGTTTTCTCATGTAAAGGCAAAAGTAAAAAGTGTAAAGGCAAAAACCAGTCGAAGTGATCAGTCTACGCGCGTCTGACTACCGTCTCCTATCTCCAGTCTCCATTTTTTTGTTGTCCAAAGATAAAAATATTGCATGGTTTCCGTGATCCGTTGAATTTGAATTTGAAGAATGACCGGTATTTATGAAATAATTACCAAATTTGTCGTTCCAGCCACAAAACTAAAAGCTGAGACAATCGTTTACAAGGTGTCAAAACCAAATTATCCTGAAATGAAAAATTTTACAACCCGCTCACTTAATATACCATTCCCAAAGAAAGATCCTCATAACGCTCTGGCCATGCCTATCTATGAAACAGTGGCTTTTGAATTTAATTCTGCTGAAGATATTGCGGCAAATTTTCGAGGTGAATTTCCAGCTCATACTTATTCCAGAACAAGCAACCCAACGGTTGAATACTTCGAAACCAAGGTAAAAACATTGACAGGAGCTCATCAGGTATTGGCCGTATCATCAGGAATGTCGGCTATTTCGGCTACCATGCTGTCCATTTGCAAGCAGGGCGATAACATCATTTCAGGAAAACATCTTTTTGGGCATACGCTTGCACTGTTCGAGCAAAGCCTTTCGGCTTACGGACTGGAAACCCGTTTTGTCGACACCATCAAACCCGAATTGATGGAAGCGTTGATTGACAAAAATACGCGTGCCATCTATTTTGAAACGGTTACCAATCCACAACTCGAAATTGCCGACATCAGTAAGTTGGCAGATATTGCCAATAAATACAACATTTTGTTGATTGCTGACAGCACCATCACTCCCCCATCGGTTTTTAGTTCGAAGTCGCTTGGCGTGCATGTCGAAGTAATGTCAACTACTAAATTTATTTCAGGTGGGGCTACTTCGTTTGGAGGATTGGTTATCGACAATGGGCTGTACGACTGGAGCAAAAATCCAAATTGCGAAGCTTTCTCTCAAAAATTCGGAAAAGATGCGTTTATTGCCCGCCTTCGAAAAAATTATTATCGGAACCTGGGAATGCCGATGACCGCACACACGGCCAACTACATGATTGCCGGTTTGGATATTCTGGAACTTCGTGTGGAACGCTGCTATCAGAATTGCATGAAACTAGGCGAATACTTTGAGAAAAATCAAAAAGTAATGCGTGTTGATTATCCCGGACTTAAAAATTCTGAATACTACGATCTGGCAGTGAAACAATTCGGCGGAGTACCAGGATCGGTTATGACTTTTGATCTGGAAAATCAGGAAGAATGTTTTCGTTTTATGAACCGTTTAAAAATTATACGTCGTGCCACCAACCTTAATGACAATAAATCGCTGATCATTCATCCATTTTCGACTATTTATGCCGAATTTCCGGAAAGCGATCGTTTGAAAATGGGGATTCGCCCAGGCATGATGCGGCTTTCGGTGGGCATTGAAGGTGCCGAAGATTTGATTGAGGACATCGAACAAGCCCTCAGAATAGATCAATCTTAAAAAAATTGAAAAAAGCTAAATTTTAATGGATAAGAAGATTGCATATATTATACTAGTCCTATCCTTTATTCTTGGAATTCAGGTAAAATCATTACATAGCCAAACCTATTGCAATCCACTTAATCTGAGTAGTCAAATTAGTTCTGATCAGTCTTCAAACCAAGCTCTTGACGACCCAACGGTTGTTCTTTACAAGGATAACTATTTTTTATTCGCGTCAAATGCCGGAGGTTATTGGTATTCGGGCGATTTACTTTCATGGAAATTTGTTACAGCGCCCGACCTGCCATTGGAACAAAGCCAACCAACAGC
>JBBQXI010000127.1:0-9521 GCA_038209805.1 Bacteroidales bacterium
AGGTTTTGACATTAACATCGACAAGGCTTATCCGTACATGCGAAAAAATGCGCTTGAAGTTTCGGAAGGCGAGGATTTCAGGAATGGCAAAGGTCGCCGTGGAATGAAATCATATCTTCAATACGGTTATATTCCGCTGGAAGACAGCATTAAGGAAGCTTTTCATAAAAACGAACAAACTTCGCGTACATTGGAATATTCCATGACTGATTTTGTGCTATCGAAAGTGGCCGAAAAATATGGCAAAACAGAAGATGCTCAAATATTAGCCAAACACGCAAAGAACTATCAGTTGGTTTTCGACAATGAAACCCAAAGTATGCGGGGAAGACACATTGACGGAACATGGAGTAGTGATTATAATCCAACAGCTCGTGCATCTTATCTCACCGAAGGAACTCCAATGCAACACATGTGGTTTGTGCCACAAGATATTCCCGGTTTATTTGACCTGATTGGCGATAAAAAACAAGTTCACGATAAACTGGACGAGCTGTTCAGCACCGGAGAATACTGGCATGCCAATGAACCTTGCCACCACATTCCGTATTTGTATAACTTCCTTGGCGACTACGCTGCAACCCAGAAAACGGTTAAAAACATTATGGCATCGGAATATAACAACTTCGATGGTGGAATTCCGGGCAACGATGATTCGGGACAAATGTCGGCTTGGTATGTATTTTCGGCCATGGGATTTTATCCAGTTTCTCCAGGCTCGGGCGAATACCAGATTTCATCGCCTATTTTCAATGAAGTGACACTGAACCTGAATCCAAAATACTATCCGGGAGGAAAATTCACCATCACTCAGAGCGACCCAGATACCTATAAAACTTTCAGCAAAGTTGAATTGAATGGAAACGAAATTCCGTTTGTACTGAAACATGAAGATATCCGGAAAGGCGGAAAGATGAAGTTCTCGAATTAAGTTGAATCACAAAGTCAAAAAGACCACACAGAAAATAGTCTATGTGGTCTTTTTGGTTATTTTTCAATTCATTTATTGGAGGGCAAAATTAATTGGCACAGTATACTGAACTGCAACATCCTGACCTTTTTGTCTTCCAGGTTTCCAGTTAGATAATAGCTTCACTACTCTCAAAGCTTCGGCATCAAGACTAGAATCAACACCTCTGACAATTTTGGCTCTCGAAACCGATCCATCCTTCTCTACAACAAAAGTCACATACACTTTGCCTTGAACCTGATTCTTGATAGCAGTTTCAGGATATTTAACCGTTTGTGCTAAAAAATTTCTTAAAGCAACCACCCCGCCAGGATATTCAGGCATTTCTTCAACCACAGTATAAACGCCATCTTCATTTTTCGCTGATTTATCTGCTGACACAGATTTGACCTTATTATTTTTTTCCACTAAACTAATTTGACCGGAAGACGTTTCGGTTTTTAGCTCATATCCACCTGATTTAGAGACAACATTCAACAACTTATCTACACCAGCCGTATCACCTGTAATTTGGACTTTATGCCCATCAATAACAAGAGTGGTAGTTTTACCATCGGGATTCTGAGGAATATTTACAGATTCCTTTGATTCAAAGGCAAACGAAGCAGTTAAACTTCCGGCCAATAGTACACCCAACAATATTTTTGCATAGGTGATTTTTCTGGATTTTATTTTTGACATCATTTTGATACGGATTTTGATTAACGAATAATTGAAGTTGTTGGCGATTACAATTTGGTCGCCAACATACTGATTAATGAGGATCTGCTTATACCACGAAGGTGCAGTTCCATGAGAGATTACAGCCTGATCGGCCAGAAATTCGTGGTTTTCGCGCAATGCCCGCCTGAACATCCAAAAGAAAGGATTAAACCACTGAACGATGGCAATCATTTCGAGCAGAAGTACATCAAAAGTATGACCCTGACGAATGTGTTGCCGTTCGTGTTCGAGCATTTTTTCCCAACCTTTGGTATTTTGCAGGTTCTTGCTCACGAAAATATAATTCAGAAAAGAAAACGGACTGATTTCTTTATCCAAAACCACCAGCTTTAATTTACCTTCGGTAGTTACCTTATTCCGCAAAACAAGTTGGACAATCTGAAATAACTGAATGAAAAATTTTACCGCAAAAAGTAGCACACCAAATAAATATACGTAACCAAACAGACTATAACTTAAAACAAACGTCTCAGCTTCCTGAGTAAAACCGGCTCCATAAATTGTAATCGTACTTAATAAATTGACATATGGAGTTACAGTAACTTCGACTAAAACAGTTGGTTGAGGTGTATAAAATGGAATGTGCAACAGAGGTAAAATAGCCGAGAAACCGATTGAAACCAGCAAAAACCATCGGTTAATGCTGAAAAAAGTTTCGCGCCGTAAAAACAGGAAATAAACCAATGCGAAAAGGCTCAGGCTTATTCCCGATTCAATCAGGTAATTGACAAAACTAGTCATTGGATGTTGGGTTATCAGGTTCTAAATCTTTTCCTGCTTCCTTGATGATTTCTTCAAGGTCTGAGAGGCTCATTTTGTCTTCTTTGGCAAAAAACGAAACCATTTCCTGAAATGAATTACTGAAATAACCGCTGAGGAAATTCTTGAAGTACGATTTCGTGTAATCCGTTTTGCTGATCAGCGGAAAATACTGGTGTGTTTTTCCATACGCGTAATGGTCAACAAACCCTTTCTTTTCCAGAATACGGATAATGGTAGAAACCGTGTTGTACGCAGGTTTAGGCTCTGGAAGCTTGTCGACAATTTCTTTTACAAAAGCTTTTTCAAGTAACCACAATTCCTGCATAATTTGTTCTTCAGCCTTAGTCAATTCTTTCATCACAAATCGGTTTAAATTCATTTTTATTCCACAAACACCTTGCCAAAAACTAACAAATTAGTTCGTCAACTAATAATTTAGTTGTAAAAGACAAAAAAAAAGATCAATTGCATTCAACTTGAAATGGAAACTTGGTTGATCAATTCCAACTTACCACCTACTAGTTGATTAGATATCCGATTCAAATATATAACTAATTTTATAGTTTTCAAACTAAAATATTAGTTGAAGCAAAAATATTTTGAATACTATATGATTTACCGAAGATGCTGAAACAAGCCTTCGACGTGAGCTCAGTCGAACGTTCAGCATGACGCTGTGATCATGCGATAGCAATATACGGAGGGTCACCCTGAACTTGATTCAGGGTCTCTCTAGCACAAAAAATTACAATTCGACAGAAAATTTAAAAGGCCACCCGATTTGATTCGAGCGACCTTCTTTTGATTTAGAATTTCAGGTGGTTTAGGAATTCCTGGTATTACTAAATTTATTTGGTATAGATCAATGTTCAATAATTATCGCTTTAATGACAATTGTACTTCGGGAAACCCTTACTACAAAAGGCATTTTAATTAGATTTTCTTGCAAATTGCAGCCCAGCCACCACCCTTAGCCAATTCAATTTTCATCTTATCAGCTTTAGTGACTTGTTTCACAATTCGTTTATAATCGTTGCAACTTATTTCAGCGTTAATCCCATCCTGCATAATCTCAATTTCGTATGTTCCTTCACCCAAAAATGAGAAATCGACATCCAACGTACGGGCAGTCCAATCGGTCATAGCACCCAAGTACCAGTTATTGTCTTTGTGGCGGGCTGTCAGTATATAATCTCCTACTTTGGCATCCAGAATTTTAGTTTCATCCCAAACTGTTGGCATTTTGCTGATGAACGATGTGGTTTCGGGTTCCTTATAATAATTTGATGGACTATCGCACAACATCTGCACCGGCGCATCGTAGCAAACGTACATGGCCACCTGGTGACAACGTGTTCCCTGGCTCATCGGGTTCGAAAAACTGATAGCAAAATCCTTCTCATTTTTATTGGTCATTGATCCAGGAGTAAAATCCATTGGACCGGCAAGCATGCGGGTGAAACACAAGGTTACATCATGTTCAGGGGTAATGTCTTTGCTCCATTTACAATTTTCCATTCCTCTTACACCCTCGTGATTGATAATATTTGGGTATGCTCTCGCCATTCCTGAAGGTTTAAAAGCTCCGTGAAAATCGACTAATAATTTACGATCGGCACATGCTTTTGCTGTACGTTCATAGAAATTGACCATGTATTGCTCCGAACGGGCCATGAAATCGGTTTTTATTCCTTTTGCACCCCATTTGGCATAAATATCAAGTGTACCCTCTAAATCAGCATCAAGTGCATTCCAAAGACACCAAAGGATAATATCAACATTTTTCGATTTTCCGTAGGCAAATAATTCCTTAATATCGAGTGTAGGGTTAGCTTCTTTGATATTCAATGTTGATTTGGTCCATCCTTCATCAAGAATAATATATGGGATATTGTTTTTTGCTGCAAAATCGATGTAATATTTATAGGTTTTGGTATCCAGTCCGGCTTTGAAATCAACACCATAAACGTTGTTTTCATTCCACCAGTCCCACGCAACCAAACCTGGTTTAATCCAACTTGTTTCTGCAATTTTACTTTCACGTGAAAGCAGAAAAACCATTTGGTTTTCCACCAATCGGGCATCTTCGGTACTGATCATGAAAACGCGCCATGGGAAAGTACGGGTTCCTGAAGTTTTGGCAATGTAGTCGGCCTCCTGAATGTTCTTAATTCCACGGTCACCGCTTGGATCGGCCTTCAGGATAACTTTGGGGTATTTACTTGTGAAAGCTGCTTTACCGGTAGCTTCCAGAAATAAACATGGATAATCGAATAAATCAGCTTCAGTAATACCGATTTTGATGTTGTTATCGGCTTTCACCAATGTAGGGAGCGAAGCGAATTTTCCGGCAGCCAATGAGCTGATTTTCGTATCAAGATAAAGACGTTCGTAATGCGAGTAAACAGTTTCTTCTTCAGGGAAAAGCACTCCGTAATCACCAGCAAAATTCAGTCCGACTTCCTCATTCTTCACCGTAATTTCATCCTTTAAACTGGTTTCGAAACGGTAAGCAATTCCATTATCGAACACCCGGAAATTAACAGCATAGTTCGGTTTAAATTGCAGGCTTAGTTGGTTATAGTTATCATCAATGGTTTTCGATTTAACAGCCACAACAGTTTGAACAACTGATTTTACTGAAGTTGTTTTTGCTGAAACTAATTTTGAATTCGTCCCTAAAACCGAAGTTCCCAAATCGAGGCTCAACGTATTGTTGGTAAAAATAGCCAGGTTATTTACTGCTGCCGACCATTTAATCTGAGTATCGACTGAAACGGTCACTTTTATGCTGCCATTGGGAGAACTAACGGTGTAGTCTTTAGCAAAAACGCAAAGACCTATCATCATTAAAAAAATTAAAAATCCTGCTTTCATTCTGAATTGTATAAGTTTGGTAGTTATTTATTTTTTAAGAAAGCGGTAAACCTTTACTGAATGTGGTGGCATCTTCACAAAAACAGTACTTTTTTCAAGGCTAACTTCTTTGTGTTCCCACAAATCACGCAATTTGTAATTTTCGAGTTTATATGGCTCCGACGACCAGTAATCGTCGTTGGCTTTCAATAAAACATTATAGTCAACCTGAACCGTTTTTTCTTCGTCACTACGATTTAATAAACAGGCTGCCTTTTCATTGTTAGCCAGTTTTTTAATCCATATTTCGTAATCGCCATTATCGCGATAGCAAAAACCTTGTTTGCCTAAAACATCCTGATCTAACGCAATTACTTCGCTGTTCTTCAATATCTCAGCGGTTTCGGGTGACATATTTCCCAGATCGTTTCCAGCCATCAGCGGAGCAGCAAGCATACACCACAACGAAAAGTGAGTTCTGTATTCTTCGGTTGTCATGCCGCCATTTCCAACTTCCAACATATCCGGATCGTTCCAATATCCAGGTCCGGCATATTTTGCAAGGTCTTTTTCTTTATCCAGAATGTCAATCATCGAATCCCAGCGGTCAACAATATCCCCGGTAGTTCTCCACAAATGACCAACTTCTTTGGCCCATTCCCAAGGTTTGGCAGTACCCCATTCGCACAAACTAAATACAATCGGACGTTTGGCGGCGAAAAGGCCATCGCGCATAGTCGTGTAGCTCGATTTGGCTTCCTGAGTCGTGGTGTTGCACCAATCGTATTTCAGGTAATCAACTCCATAACTGGCATAAGTACGGGCATCCTGAAATTCGTGACCTCTTCCACCTGGTCGTCCGGCACAGGTTTTTGATCCGGCGCAGGAATAGATTCCAAATTTTAAGCCTTTAGAATGAACGTAATCTGCCACATATTTCATTCCGTGTGGAAAGCGATCTTTATCGACAACAATTTCACCATTTTCGTCGCGGTCAACCTGCCAGCAATCGTCGATTACAACATATTCATATCCGGCATCCTGCATACCGCTGCTAACCATTTCGTCAGCCATTTGCATAATAAGTTTTTCACTTACATTACATGCAAATTTATTCCAACTGTTCCAACCCATTGGTGGAGTTTTTGCAAGTTGATCGTACTTTTGAGCTGAGGCACCTAAAATTGTAACTGCCAGGAGAATTGTCCAGATTATTTTTTTCATAAAGAAAAGCTAGTTATAAGTATTGAAAACGAGTTAAATGCCATTTAAAAATGCGATGCAAGATCCATAAATATGAACGTTATCCAATGGACATATCTTCGGGAAGCATGGACGTATAGTCAACAAAATACAGGACAGCACTTTATAGTAAATGCTATTGCAATAAAAATGAATCAGCATCATTCAATACCGGGAATTTCTTCCTGAATTCCAGTAATTCGCTGTACGAAAATCCAGCATAAACGATGCCTTTGTGATGGTCGGCAATTGCCGAAAGTTGGGTTCCTTTTGGATTGATTAGTTGCGAATTTCCTGAATATAGGATATTGTTTCCATCAACTCCTACCCTATTAGCGCCAACTACGAAAGCCTGATTTTCGATGGCTCGTGCCTTTAACAAGGTATTCCAAACTTCAGTTCGTGACTCAGGCCAGTTGGCTGAATACACCAAAATATCGTATTCGTTCCGGTTTCTTGCCCAAACGGGAAAACGCAGATCGTAGCAAATCAACGGACAAATTCGCCAACCATTGTAGTTTACGATTAATCGCTCTGTACCCGGCTGAAAGTGACTCTCTTCGTTGGCCATGGTAAACAGGTGGCGTTTGTTGTAAGAATGTACTTTTCCTGAAGGTTCTACAAACACCAAACGGTTGAAGAACTGTTCGTTTTCCTTAATGATCAAACTTCCGCAAAGGGCGAGCTGATGCTCAGCGCATCGGGCTTTCATCCAGGCAATCGTTTCTCCCTCCATTGACTCCGCCAGTTCAACATTCATAGAAAACCCTGTTGAAAACGTTTCGGGAAGAAAAACAACATCCATTTTCCGATTAGCTTTCTGAAGCCATTCATCAATTTTGAGCCGATTCGCTTCAGGATTTTCCCAAACTAAATCTAATTGGAACACTGCAATTCGTAAGGTTTCTGGAGTCATAGTTTTAAATATTTACCATTTATTCATTTATTATTTACGATTTTGCTACATGAACAATTCAATAGTAAATTGTAAATAGTCTAATTGTAAATCAAATAATTATTCTTCAGCCGAAAACCATTCCGGGCGTTTGCCAACAACTCCCCGAGCACGATAGCCCCACAGTTTCAATGCAAACTTACAACAAGCTCTCCACATATTTTAATCAACAATATTTATTTCGATTTTTTCAGCCTGACAATGGTTTTTTAAAAATCGTTCAGCCATTTGCAGCGCGTCTTCCAAAACATGATCACTTTCAAAATCAATCAGGATCATCAAAAAACGTTGGGTTTGCTCACTCACTTCTGTTCGCGAAGAATCGCTGGTTGGCGTACCAAAAGCTCCAAGGTCATCCCGAAAAACAGGCAGATTCTCAATGTTCAATTCTCCTCTACCAATTCCGGAATATGGCTCATCCGCTTTACCAATTCCAAAGACGATGTTTCCCTGAATCTGATCAGCATCATATCCACCGATTGAAAAACCAGTTGTTATAGACACCAGATTCAACTGGTCGACTACAGTGTTGATTTGATACAATCCTTTTCCGGAGACAACCCGTCGCAACAAAGCCTCGGCAGACAATCGGTAACGCGCCGGATCTTTTCCACAAGCTTTGTAGGCTTTACGGGAAGCGGAAATTGTTGATATTTTACTGATTGATTCAATCGAAATTGATTGACCGATTCGCTGAATCTGATCATTCATCTCAGTCAATAATTCGTCGGAGACCTCACCTACGCTCAAATCGGCTTCAACACAGCCCAGCCTTAATTTCGGACAACGTTCGTTGAGTTCGTTACTGATACTAATCTTTCTCATTCGATGAGCTATTGAATTTAATGACTGAGTATTCGTGTAGTCACAAAAATAAGAATTTAGCATAGAACATAGGTTCAATGCAAAAAAAATCCTGAGTTCAGGCTTGAATTCAGGATTTATGGTTTAAAAAAACACTTCGGTTCGAATATTTTCAGGAGGAAGACCGTATTTCTCCAGAATGGTTGAAACTTCGTCAATCATATCAGAGTTTCCACAGAGGTAACAAATGGTATCAGCATCTATTTTAGTCTCCTTCAAATAAAAGGTAATGCGTCCAAAATAGTCACCACTATCACTTCTGGAAGTGCACAACAAATAATTATTAGGATTGAAAGATTCTCGGCCATAGGCCTCGTCGGCAAAATGCACACCATGTAAAACGCGGAAATTTAAATCAGGATACGATCTCACATACGAATGGAATGGCGAAATACCGGTTCCGGTTGCGATTAGCATGGCCTTATGCCCTTGTTTGGTTTTCTCATCGAGAATAAAATAACCTTTGGGGCCTTCAACATCTAACTCAGAACCTGGCAACAAATGTCGCAGATATCGAGAAAATCCACCTTCAGGAATTTCCCGGACTAAAAAATCGAGGTAATCGTCGTTGATGCCACTGTAAATGGAATACTCCCTCCCTTTATTCTGATCAGGAATGCGAATCACTACGTATTGTCCGGGTTCAAATTGAAAATCTTTCCGGTCGAGCCGTATGATAAAAGTTTCGGGTGTCAGGTTAATAATTTTCTGTACGATATGTTTTTGACGTTTCATTATTTGATGTGTTTCGTGATGCGTAATACGGGTTTTGCTGCAAATTGCATGTTCAGTTTTTCCCCGAAACTCGCAACTCGTAACACGCAACTTTTTTTTGCGAACCGGGACTGAAAACTGGCCTACCCATGCACATGTCTTTCGGCATGATACGACGACCGCACCAACGGACTACTTTCGACGTACGAAAATCCACGCATCATGCCTTCTGTCCGGTACTTTTCAAAAATTTCAGGAGTAATGTATTCCTGAACCGGCAACAAATTCGAATCGGGTTGAAGGTATTGACCAATGGTAAGTACTTTGCAACCAGCCAATCGTAAATCGTCCATGGTTTGCAAAACTTCTGCTTCAGTTTCGCCAAGACCCACCATAATTCCTGATTTTGATACAATTCCGGCAGATGAAATCATG
>JBBQXI010000128.1:0-9505 GCA_038209805.1 Bacteroidales bacterium
TTCGAACAACTGGTTAAAATGATAATAGTTAATAAAATTGCTGAAATTGGTTTAAATGCTTTCATTTTTATTTATTTATTTATTTATTTTTTAATTTGGTTTCATTTCTCATGTTTCACTTGCGTACTTTCGGTATGAATTCATTTGTTTATTGCTGGTTATCTGATAATTATAGATCAGATTCCAGGTTCCATTGAATAAGTTGATTTCCTATGGCAACCAAGATCGATTGATTGCCGGGAAGAAAGATGAACGAAGGGCGTGAGCCGCTTTGAAGTTTTTCGCCATCTACTTTTTCGAAAAGCCGGTGACCAAGTTCGAAGCGTTTTTCCAGCTCGCCGGTTTCATAATCGTACAAATGCATTTCCTGAAAGCGGTTTCCCTTCGAGTTTATTGCAAAGAGTTTTTTGTCGGAACTAATTTTCAGATCGGGTTGATTTAACGACATGGAAGTAAATCCTTTGCGCAAAGGTTCTTGTTTGGCAACATCAATCAGATTGATGTAACTTAAGTTCTTGTTGTTCGCCTGAATTCTGATATCGGGCGTTTGATAAACCATCAAAACATTTTCATCCGGAAGAAAAGCCAGATTGTAGATTAAGTCGTAAAATTCGTCAATCATCTTTAGTTTTGTCCCTGTTTCGGCATCATACAATCCCACCAACTGCTTGAATTTTACGGTATTTTTTAGTCCCTTTGAATCCTTTCCGAATTGTTTTTTATAATCATCCGGATTGATAACTTCGGAAACGGCCAGTGTTTTACGATCGGGGCTGATGGCTATCGCATTCGTTGCGCCTGAAATGGTATATGACTTTATCTTTTCGCCGGAAGGCAGGCTCCAAAGGGTGATCTCATCGTTGTTTAGCGAAACGGCCAAGGTCTCGTCAGTCGAGACGGTGACATCCTGAATCTTGCTAAATATTTTAACGGCATTCCCAGACGCTATATCAATAATTTCATAATCAATAAAACGGTCTTTATTCTGGCTGAAATCAGAAAATCCGATTTCCTGTGCAATCAGGTATTTTCCTTTGGCTGAATAGCTAAGTCGCGAACCCGAATTCCACTTTGCAGCGTTAATTTCTTTGGTTACTTTTTGATTTTGCCAATCGATAACTTTAACAGGTTCCGATTTACTAAAGCTAACTGCAATTGTATTTCGATCAGGTGAAATAGCCATCCCCGACAATTCCGAGCTGGGATCGATCAGCTTTATCCGTTCGAAATCCGAATTGGAAGTCTGGCTGATAACCTTCGGACTAAACAGAATCGTTAGGGCAAGCAACGCAAGTTGACCGAAAGTGATTTTATTTTGTAAACCTGTCATTGATAATCGAATTAGAAGTTAAAAAAACACAGAGCTTCCGTCAGTGTAATTGCTTAGGTTACCTCAAAACACCTCAGTGAAAGGAGACCTGACCGGAAACTCTGTGATAATCTCGTAAAGTCGTCTGACTAATGTTTTGAAATGGTTGTAAGCAATTACATGATCAAAATTAGGGGATGGCGGGCTTTGGTGAAATCCGGTGATCGTCGTAATCAGCTACGACTTTTACCGTATTTTGGAGGTGAAAATGAATAATGCCCGTTCACTAAAGTGAACGGCAAAGGATAACGCTCTGATCATGAATTAAGTGATATTATTTGCCGTCTGCTTTAGCTGACGGACATGGTATAAATAAAGTGAAGAATCTTAAACTATCCCATTCCTGATGGCGTAGCTAATCAACCCGGCAATGTTGCCTACATCAAGTTTTTTCATGAGGTTGGTTCTGTGAGTATCAACGGTTCTGTGGCTAATAAAAAGTTTCGAGCCAATTTCCTTGTTCGAAAAACCTTCGGCAATGAGCTTGATAATTTCGGTTTCGCGGTCGGTAAGCAACTCAGTTGGTTGATTGCTTTGAGCTGGATTTAAAAGTGATAGTGTTACTTCAGTGGAAAAGTAAGATTGTCCGGAAGCTACTTTACTGATGGCACCAATCAATTCTTCCTGTGAGCAACTTTTAAGCAGGTACCCGTTTGCCCCAATGTCCATCAGGCTTTTAATCATTCCGGCCTCGTTGTGCATCGAAAGAATAATCACTTTCACGTTGCTGTTTTGTTTCCTGATTTCCTTAAGTGTATCAATTCCGTTCAGGACAGGCATGTCAATGTCCATCAAAATCACATCTATTTCCAGAATATCCAATATTCGCAAGGCTTCGCGGCCATTGTTGGCTTCGGCGGCCACAACTATTTCGTCGCTATTTTTCAGGAGCGATTTCAATCCGTCAATAATGATCTGATGGTCGTCGGTCAGCAGGACTTTTGTTTTGTTCATTGTATTGGTGTTCTGATGGTTACTGTTGTTCCTTTTCCTGAATCTGAATCGTAATGTAAATTTCCTTTTATGGCATCGATCCGGCTGGCAATATTTAGTAATCCGATGCCATTTTTTTCTTTCCGATCTACGTCAAAACCAATCCCGTTGTCCGAAACATTCATGACTACGTGAGTTTTGAGTTTCACCAACTGAACGGTAAGCTGACTGGCTTTCGAGTGCTTGATGACATTGCTGACCAGTTCCTGCAAAACCCGGAAAAGAACCAGTTCAATATGGCTTCCAATTCGTTCCGAAAATCCTGAATGTTCGAACTGATAGTGTACCGGGGCATTTTCAAGATTCAGACTTAACATGCCTTCAATGGCTGGTACTAATCCAAATTGCTCCAGTTCTTTTGGAATCATTTGATGCGAAATATTTCGGACTTCAGTTCCGGCATTTTCGAGCATCTTCCCGATTTTCTCAAATTCAGGCGCCAGTTCCTTTTCTGCTGCTTTGCCCGACAGACTTTGGTAGTTCATTTTGATCGCACTGATGGTTTGTCCAACGCCATCGTGGAGTTCTTTGGCAATTCGCCGCCGTTCTTCTTCCTGTGCCTCAAAAACCGCGTTCAACCGGGTTTCCTGTTGGATAATCCGTTCGGCGTTGGCAACAGCTTTCTGTCGTTGCTGATGGCGGTAAAACAGGAAAATTGCGGCTCCCGTAATCGAAATCATTACAAATATAAGCAACCAAAGTTCTGTTTTCCGTTGCTGAAGTTTGACCTCGGTAAACTCCTTGTCTTTTTTGATCAGGTAAAGATCCTGTTCCAGCTTATCGGTTTCGTATTGAGTTTGAACATCCAGTATTTGCTGCTTGAGGCGTGTGTCGTAAACCGAATCTTTCAGGGCAATGTATTGCCGCATCAAAACGAATGAACTGTCGGTTTCATGAGTCAGGGCTTTCAGTTTGGCAAGACCAAGTAAGGCACTTAGCTCTTCTTCAAGCACGGCAACTTTTTTGGCAATTTTCAACGAACGGCTCAAGGCTTCCGAAGCCTCTTTGAATCGTCCGGTTTCAGTATAAACCGTTCCCATTCTAGCTAGAGTTGAAGCTATTCCTTTCGAATCGCCTATTCTTTCGCGGATTTTAAGCGATTCGGTGAACATGCCCAAAGCTTTGTCGTATTTTTTCTGCCCCATGTAAATGTTACTTATATTACTTAGGTTGGCGCTAATCAGTTCATCTTTTTTCAACTCACGCGAAAGAGAAAGGGCTTTTTCGTAATAATTTACCGCCTGAATGGTGTCGTGCATTTTCGCGTAGAGGTTGGCCATGTTTCCGTACGAAGTGGTTTCACCTTCCCGATCTTTCAGTTTAATGCGGTATTCCAGCGCTTCCTGATGATATTTGAGTGCATTGTCGAGGTTTCCCAGGTTTTGGTGGATGATGGCAATGTTGTTTAGCGAATAGCCAATCCATTTATCCTGACCAAGTTTCTGATAGATTTTCAGTGCTGCAATCTGATTTTCGAGTGCTTCTTTTAGTCGACCCTGTTTCTGGGCAATGATTCCCAGTTTATTATAAAGTGCTGCAATTCCGGTGGAGTCGTTCAGTTGCTGCCTGATTTTCATCGCTTCGTTCAGGTAATTTGTTGCACTCCGGAAATTGGCCTTATCGATATAAATTATGGCCATATCGTTGTATGCTTGGGCGATGCCTTTTGGGTAATTAATCTGCGTGGCTAGTTGGAGGGCTTGTTGCCCGAAGACCAAAGCCGAATCAGCCGATTTAAACCGGTAGTTCCAGCATAAATCGCTCAACGATTTTACTTTGTTGGTGTCAGCTTTAGCATTCAGTATTTGCTGAATGTGTTCATTGGTATTTCCAAACAGTGGATTTGTTTGAAAATACGCACAAAGAATAAAGGTAAGAGTGATGAGGACCTTCATTTTTGGTTTTTCTTTTCATAAACATATGTTTTGAAAAGAATGTTTAACGAAAGAGAAAAATGTTTGATCAATTTTGGAAAAGGGAATTTAAAAACGAGCTATTCATGGACAGGCTGGAAGAACTTTGATTACTTTTCCAGACTTCAGGAAGTCAGCAAACTCGTTGTTTTCCCAAACGGCGTGATTCCCTTTGTCGTCAAATAGCTGACAGTGAGAGCAAGACCATACACCACAATAAATATGGTAGTAAGTTTTTCCATTGTATTCAATAATTGTAACATCGGTAATTTTACAAATGTTCTGCTCTGGGGTCAATTCGTCTATTTTTGTCTGAAGCCAGACTGGGAATTGGTCTGCATCCGTAATGTCGTCTTTTTTATCGCAGGAAATCGTCGATAAAGTCAGGCACAGACAAGCAAAAAGGAAAAACCGTTTCATCATTTTGGTTTTAGTTTTAACTAAATTAATCAATTTATGATTAACACAGAAATAATTTTAACAAAGACACAATTTTTTAGGAATTCGTTGCGTCCAATTGTTCATTTTTGCGTCTTCTTATCGGTAATCAAATTTCAGTAATGATTTTTTCTACAAAAGATACTTTAAATAGCAAATACAGGATAGACGCTTATCCAATCATGAAGCAGTTGATTTGGCTCGCTTTGCCGGTAATCGGATCGTCGTTTATGACGATGGCCTACAATTTTATCAACATGATTTTTGTTGGCCGGTTGGGTAGCGATGCGGTTGCAGCGGTGGGTTCAGCTAGTTTTTTTATGCACTTTGGATGGGGATTGTCGTCATTACTTACCGTTGGTGCAGGTATAAAAGTGTCGCACGCCATTGGTAGTAAAGATTCAAAACTGGCCAGAAGTTATGTGCGGAGTGGTATTCTGGCGGTTATCGGTCTGGCTTTGATTTACTATGTCATCTTATTTTTCGCACGAAATGAGCTGATTGGTCTGATTCAACTCAATAACATTAATATTGAACATGCAGCTTCCGGATATTTGCTTTTGATTGGACTTTGTATCCCATTTTCCTTTCAGAATCTATTTTTTACCAGTGTTTTCATTGGCTCGGGCGACAGCAAATCGCCATTTCGGATTAATGCAACTGCGTTAGCCATTAATATACTGCTCGATTATCTTTTGATCTTTCAGGCTGGAATGGGAATTAACGGTGCTGCATTTGGAACCATTATTTCGCAAGCAATCGGCACCATTTTGTTTTACATCAAACTAAATGGTTCAGAAAGCCTAAAGCCAAGAGGAACTGCTTTTCAAAGTTCGCTTCTGAAGAACATTCTGCGAATGGGAGTCAGTACAACTTTCCAGCGTGTTTCGTTCACCATTGTAGCCATTTTTATGGCACGGATTATCAGTAATTGGGGGCCTACGGCTATTGCGGTACAGAAAGTTGGAATTCAAATCGAAGCCATTTCATACATGACTGCCGGTGGGTTTTTGTCGGCGCTATCGACTATTTCAGGAATCGCTTACGGTGGCGGAGATTATCGGAAACAATGGCAGGCTTTTCGTTCAGGTATGCTTCTTGCGTTCGTCCTCGGAACGGTTACTTCCATTGTTATTGTCGTTTTTGCACAGCCTCTTTTCTCCATTTTTCTGAGCGATCCGGAAAGTTTGACAATGGGGCGCGAATACTTGGTAATTCTTGGCTTTTCGCAACTTTTTATGGTGATGGAGCTGATGGCAACCGGAGCGTTCTTTGGATGGGGAAAACCCAACATTCCGTCGATAACTGGAATTGCACTTACAGTGATTCGTATACCAATGGCATACGCATTTATCAGCCTTTGGCAAAATACGCTTTCGTCAGTCTGGTGGAGTATCAGTATCAGCAGCATGCTGAAAGGAACTTTGTTGGTTGTGTTGTATGTTGTTCTTTTTAAATCATTTCTCAGAGAGAAAAATCAAACCACACAGGCACATAGAACACAATAGAAAAAAGAAATAATAAAAAACTATGTGGTCTATGTGTCTATGTGGTTCAAACAAAAGCTATGAAACAATTAGTAAAAGGAAATATCTGGCTCGAAGGTTTATTTGGCCTTGAAAAGGAAAATATACGTGTTGATCAGGCTGGTAATCTAGCTCAGACTCCGCACCCGAAAATATTTGGCAATAAGCTGAAACACTCATACATCACGACCGATTTTTCTGAAAGTCAGGTTGAAATGATCACGCCGCCTCTTCCTGAAATAGGGCAGGCCATAGGCTTTTTGGAGACTATTCATGATGTTGTGAGTTTGGAATTGAAAGATGAATACCTCTGGCCGCAAAGCATTCCGCCTATCTTGCCTGCCGATCAGCAGATTCCGATTGCTGAGTATGGTGAGGATGGAAAAGAAGCCCGTGAATACCGCGAATTTCTGGCGCAAAAATATGGTCCCAAAAATCAGTTGTTCTCGGGAATCCATTTCAATTTTTCGTACAGCGATAAGCTGCTCGAATTGCTTTACCTGAAGGCAAATCCATCGGTTTCGTTCAACGATTTTAAGGACGAAGTTTATCTGAAAACTGCCCGACAGATGTTGCGTTTACGCTGGCTTTATATTTTGCTGTATGGCGACAGTCCTGTGGTCGATCCATCGTTCGAACTTCAGTGCAAAATGGCTCCTTATCCCATCGAAAACAATGTGATTGCATTGTCGATTCGGAACAGTTGTTTCGGATACCAGAATTTTGATGATTTATTTCCGAATTATAGTTCTGTTGCCAGCTATAAAAGTAGCATCAATCAAATGATAAAGGATGAGAAAATCGCTGCTGCCAAAGAATTGTATTCGCCGGTTCGCCCCAAATTTATCCGGAATCCTGATCATATTTCGTACCTCGAATTCAGGTTTATTGATATCGATCCGCTTACAAAAGCTGGTATTTCTGCTGAAGCCTTACGATTTTTGCATGCGCTGGCATTGTATGGTTTGCTTACCGACGAGCCTGATGATTTCGATGCGGAGGCTCAAACTGAAGCTAATCGTTATCACACTGGTGTTGCCATGTATGGCCTGAATGTCGCACCATTCCTGATCAGTGAGAATGGTAAACAGTATAGTATATGGACCAAATCGCAGACAATTATCAAAGGAATAACTGATTTGTTTGAAAGGCTTGGTATCGATGATCCGAAATATCTTGATTCACTAAATCAGTCAATGAACCTGATTGAAAATCCGAGAGAACGTAAAGTTTACGAAGTACTGAAAGGCATTGTGAAAATGGGATATATCCCATTCCATGTCGAAAAAGCCAAACAATATTTGAACGAAAGCAGAAATAAGAATTATAATTTCTGGGGGCTGGAAGACATGGAACTATCCACGCAACTTTTGTTGCGAGAGGCTGTAAAACGTGGTGTTTCGTTCGAAATACTTGACCAAAAAGAAAATTTTGTGCGGTTCCGAAAGGATGGAAACACACAGTATGTGAAACAGGCTACTAAAACTTCGCTCGATAATTATGCCAGCATTCTGGCGATGGAAAACAAGCTGGTGACCAAAAAGATTCTGGAAGAACACAAAATCCGTTTTCCGAAAGGAATGGAATATACCAGCGCAGATGTGGCAAAAGCTGACTTCCTGATTCATCAGGGTAATCCCGTGGTGATTAAACCAAACCAAACTAATTTTGGATTGGGCATTACCATCCTGAAGGAAAATACCAATGAGCAAACCTATCAGCGCGCAATTGAAATTGCTTTTGAATATGATTCAACCATTCTGATTGAGGAGTTTATTTCAGGTAAAGAATTTCGGTTTTTTGTGATAGGCGATGAGGTGGTTGGCATTTTGCATCGTGTTCCAGCCAATGTATTGGGCGATGGTACAAAGACGGTGAGTGAGCTTGTCGAGCTGAAGAATCTTGATCCGTTGCGGGGGAAAGGGTATCGAACTCCACTCGAAAAAATCCAGTTGGGCGAAGCCGAAAAGATGTTCCTGAAACTGCAAAATAAGGATTTCAGCACAATTCCAACTTCAGGAGAAGTGCTGTATTTGCGAGAAAACTCAAACATCAGCACCGGTGGCGATAGCATCGATTTTACCGACGACATTCCGGATTCGTACAAGCAAATTGCTGTTCGGGCAGCCAAAGCGTTGAATGTTGTTATTACCGGACTGGACATGATAATTCCAGATGTTTCAGCCGAAGCGACCAACCATAATTATGCCATCATTGAACTCAATTTTAACCCGGCCATTCACATTCACTGCCACCCGTTTCAAGGCAAAAACCGGAAGCTAAACGAGAAGTTGATGGATGCGCTGGGGTATTAACAATTTGAAGATAAGTTAATGGGATTTAAAGTTAACTGCGAGGTATGATAAGAAAGTTACCCTACCATTTCATTAAATAAGTTATCGAATGTTTTTTCCAGGTCATCGCTAAGGCCTGTGTGGGGTCTTGAAGTTTGTATCGATGCACTACGCACCGCGCTGAGCCATCGAAAACGTTCGGCCGGTTCCAGTAATGCAATCGGTCCGCCCTCTTTTTCTCCGTCAGCAATAATGCGGAAAGCCTCCAGATTTTTGCGGATTTCCTCCACCTCAGCGTCAGGCTTCAGCATCAGTATCTTATCCTGATAAAGACGGTATTTCATCCGAATGAATTTTCTCTTTTTACAGAATAAGATCACCCCGGCATTGACGAACTCTTCGCGTTCGACTGCCGGAACAACCCGTACTATGGCATATTCATATTGATGTTTCTGCTGCATCCTGAACGGTTTGAATAAACTGGTTTGAATAATTTAGACGGTTACTTAAAAAAGTGAAATAGACGGTTCTTAATTGCTCCGGTGTTTCGTCCTGTAATTCCCATTGAAGCCATTCGTCGGGAATCAATTGAACGATTTCCCTGATTTTTTCTTCAGTAATCAGTTCCCTGCAAATCCGGTCTGCCTCTTCCATTTGTGTAGCCTGTGGAAGCAAAACATGATCTTTTATATACAGAAATGGGCTTGTTGCTTTCTTCTCCCAACCCTCCCAGTTATATTGAAAATAAAGGCACGACCCATGATCGATCAGCCATAATTCTTTGTGCCACATGAGCATATTTGTGTTACGGAACGATCGGTCAACATTGGTAATCAAACTATCAAGCCATACGATTTTGGAGGCCAGAAGCGGGTCTATTTTATTTGCTACCGGATCGTAGGTGAAAGCACCTGATAAAAAATGCAACCCCAGGTTTAACCCTTGACTTGCCTTTAAAAGATCCTGAATCTC
>JBBQXI010000129.1:0-9489 GCA_038209805.1 Bacteroidales bacterium
TGGACTGGATGCAACAGTATATTATTCGCAATGGATTACGCCATCATCTTGGTTGGGCACTTCGGGCGATTGGTATTTCGACGTAAAAGCTCCCGATATAACTGCTGATATTGTTGAGAATGGCGTAGTTCTGGCCTATGCTTGGCTGGCTGGCGATTTGTACGATTCATCTTCGGTAAGGCCATTACCCGCTTATGCTGTAGGCACAAACTGGAGTTTCCTGATTCCTGAATATGGAAATATCGAATTTACTTCTGATATGATTTCAAAACCTCTTACAACAGGCGATAACTTTCGGTTCATTGCCATTCCGGGCAACATTGAAACATTAAAATCAGGATCAATAAAAAACAAAAGTGAGCAAGAATTGAGAAGTATGACCTACAAAGACGTTTGCAAATTATATAACATTCCTGAATAACGATAAATATAAATTGCACATCTCCAAAGTGTAAAATAAAATTACCTGTTCCGAAGTTTAAAATCCTTCCACACAAATTACCTCAATTCAATGCTGGCTCAACTAGCGAACATTGTCTGACTTTTAATTGTTGGTATGTATTAATGTGAAAAACAGAAGATGAAACTTTACATCAAATACGACATAAACACAACATGTAAAAAAGTTTTAGAGGAACAATTAGAAAAAGAACAATTGGCTTTTTCACTAATAAGCTTTGGCGAGGTAGAATTATTGGAATCGCTTTCGGGCGACCAACTTAATCGTTTAAATGAAAGCCTGAGCAGTTATGGAATTGAAATACTTGAATCCACCAAAAGTATACTTGTTCAGAAAATAAAGAATGCAATTATAGAAATGGTTTACATGGATGAGAAATTACCCAGCTTTAAAGTTTCAGACTATTTAGCAGAAAAACTGGAATATAGCTATGGTTATCTTTTTAACCTTTTTCAGGAAGTTACTTACACGTCGATTGAAAATTTTACGATACTTCAAAAAACCGAACGAGCTAAACAACTTATAATTACCAATGAATTTACCATATCTGAAATAGCCTGGAAATTAAATTACAGCAGTGTTGCACATTTTAGTAATCAGTTTAAAAATGAAACAGGAATTACACCAAGAGCCTTCCAACGGATTATAAATAAAAGGCGAGAAATAGAAAAGTAAAACAAACATAATCCTTAAGGAAAATGGAGATACAAAACGACGTAATGCTTATTTTACTTGCAGATGATGATGAAGACGATCGTCTTTTCTTTAGAGACGCTTTTGAAGAAATTAAAATAAAAACCTTGGTTGAAACGGTGAATGATGGAGTTGAATTGATGAACTATCTGACTCAGCCTGACATTATACTACCACATATTCTTTTTCTGGATCTTAATATGCCTCGTAAAGGCGGAATAGATTGCCTACTGGAATTAAAACGCATAGATCGAATAAAAAATATTGCAGTGGTTATCTATTCCACTTCGGCATCCGAAGAAGATATTGAAGAAACATTTGTTTTGGGCGCAAACGTTTATTTAAAAAAACCAAGCGATTTTAATACTCTGAAAAAAACATTGGAGACGGTAATCACAACAAATTGGCAATACCATACATCAGGTTTAAACAGAGATAACTTTATTCTTAGCATCTAATCGTAAAAAAATGGACCTATGAGCAGAAGAGCCATTTTTACAACTGATTTTTTACTTAAAGGTAGTTTTGTAGTAGCCTTATTTATACTGATTTTTACATCCTCAGTCTCATACAAGCATACTGTTGTTATCGCTGAATCCACTGAATTATTGGATCATTCATACAAGATTCAGATTCAGTTAGAAAGATTAGAATCATACGTTAAAGAGGCCGAAACTGGTCAGCGCGGCTACATTATTACCAAAGATCCAAATTTTCTTCAACCCTACAATTCTGCACGCGAGGAGATTAAAAACCCACTATTTGTACTGAAATATCTGACCTCCCAAAATGCACAGCAGCAACAGAACCTAGATTCGCTTCTTCATCTGGTGAACCTGAGATTTGCACTTTTGGCTGCTTCATTAGATATTATTTCGACAGAAATCTCGAATAAAAAGATGCTGGATGAAAATATGACTAAAGGTAAAAATGTAATGGATTACATGCGTATTCAGATTAACAGGATGGTTGAACTGGAAATAGCAAACTTTAATAAACATCAAAAAAAATATAACCGCGAAATTTCGATTACCCCTGTATTCACTTTAATTCTTTTCATTTTCACCCTGATCTTCTTGATTATTTCATATCTGAAAATTCAGAAAGATTTGATTATCCAGCGAAAGACAAATGAAAAATTACTGATTTCAATTGAATCTATAAAACATGCCGAAATCATTGGGGAATTTGGCATCTCACAATGGAATTTAAAAACAAATGAACGTTTCTATTCAGACAATTTTTATGCATTGTTAGGTTGCGAGCCACAATCATTTGAAGCCAAGATTGAAAATTATCTAAAATTTATTCACCCGGATGACAGGCATATTATTACCACGATGGTAAAAGAAGTGAACGATAATAATACTTTTCCAATTGAATATAGAATCATTCGGAAAGATGGAGAAATACGTTTTTTTAAATCGATGGGTAAATTTATAACAGACGATGGACGGAGTAAGCTTCATGTTGGGATTGGCCGGGATATTACTCAGCAACACTTAACGGAACTGGCGCTGGTAGAAAGAAACAGAGAGTTAGAGCACACAATCAATGAACTGGAATCTTTTAACCGGGTTGCTAGTCACGATTTGCAGGAACCGCTGCGAAAGATACAAACATTCATATCACGCATTTCAGACAAAGAATTGTCGACAATGTCGGAAACAAGTAAAGAGTATTTGTTCAAAATAAAAAAGTCTGCAAGTACAATGCGAATGCTAATAGATGATTTGTTACTGTTTTCACGCGCCAATAAAATTGAAAAAATATTCGAAAAAACCGATTTTAATGTAATAATCGAAAGTGTGAGTCAGGAATTGTCTCAAATCATTGATGAAAAAAAAGCGGTTATAAGCTGCGATCATTTACCGGTTCTCCATGTAATCCCTTTTCAAATTCAGCAATTATTTACTAACCTGATTGGCAATTCATTAAAATACAGCAAACCTAACGTTCCTCTGGAAATCAAAATCGAATGCCATATAATTTCATCTGGGGAAATCCCGGTTTTAGAAACCAATACTTCTATCAATTATTATAAAATTTCGGTTACAGATAATGGTCTGGGGTTTGAACAAAAGTATGCCGATCATATATTTATTCTTTTTCAACGGTTGTATAATAAAAGTGAATACCCCGGTACAGGAATCGGACTTGCTATTTGTAAAAAAAATGTAGAAAACCACCATGGATTTATCACCGCAGAGGGGCACCCCGGTATTGGTTCCACTTTCACTATTTTTCTTCCGGCGTAAAATCCTCCTCTGAACCGCCCTCCTTTATGCCATAAATATGGAAATTATATAAATGTTTCAGAGAATGATGTAATGCTTTTGGTACAGAGCAGATATAAATTTGACATGTCAATATTTAAACGGAGCAGGCCGTATTTACCTTCTCTTATTCATGAGTATTGTCGAAATAAATATCATTAAGATTTAACAATTTTAAAAAAAGTACCATGAGCAATATTCTTTATTTTGTGGCTATCATTTTTATCATCTTTTGGGCTATTGGCTTTTTTGCTTACAGCGTTGGAGCAATTATTCATTTATTACTTGTCCTTGCATTTATATCTATTCTTTTAAGAATTATTCAGGGAAATAAAAAGACTTAATCAATAATCTGGAAAATTTTGAACTTACGGTAATAGTGAGACTGTTGGGATTCAGCCAATATGCTAATGCCTAGTGTGTGAATTATGCAATTTTATCAAAAAATTATATAACACTTATTCAGGTATTGAAGCTTACCTTAGTTACCTGAAAATTAATATTTAAGCCATGAAAAAGCATAAAGAAAAAACAGAAACTGTAACGGCAAGAGCCGAATACATTAAAGTAGAAACCAACGTGCATCTGCATGTGACAGATGCTGGTGAAGGCAGGCCTATTGTTTTAATACCCGGCTGGCCGTTAAGCGACGAAATGTACGAATACCAGTACAACGACCTGATAAATAAAAATTTCAGGGCAATTGGAATTACGCTCAGAGGCTTTGGCAAATCGGATAAACCATACGAAGCATACAATTACGATGTACATGCGGCGGACATAAAGGTAGTTTTAAAGAAACTGGATGTTAAAGATGCCGTTTTAGTTGGCTTTTCAATGGGAGGTGCAATCGCAATCCGATATGTATCTCAGTATAAAAGTGCCCGTGTTTCGAAGTTGGTTTTGGCAGGTGCCGCAGCTCCTATTTGGACTCAGCGTGAAGATTTTCCATACAACCTTCCCAAAACAGCAGTTGATGATTTGATCAAGCAAAACTTTGCAGATCGACCAAAGTTGTTATCCGATTTCGCAAAAATATTCTCGGCTACCGAAACTTCATTAAACGAAGGAATTGGTACTTGGTTAAACGGAATTGGTCTCAGTGCCTCTTCGTATGCAACAGCACAGTGCTTGGTGGCATTGCGCGATACCGACCTCAGACCCGATTTGGCAAAAATTACGATCCCAACATTGCTTCTACATGGTAAAAACGACAAAATCTGTTCGTTTGATTTGGCCGAACAAATGAAAGCCGCAATCACAGGTTCACAGCTTGTTGCTTTTCAAAAAAGCGGGCACAGTTTGTTCCTGGAAGAAACGCATAAGTTTAATACCGAACTGATCAAATTCGCCGAAAAATAAGTCAATCATACTAAAATCGATGTGTGAATGATGTAACTTATTTACAGAATAGTATAACAAGTTAGAAAGCTGCAACAGTACCTTTAACTATATCTAATAATTAAAAAAATCACAAAATGAAAAAGACAATTTTTATTGCAATCATGATGATTTTCACATTCGGTGCAACAACAACATTTGCAGCAAAAAATGATTTAAAATCAACAACTCCGGTCGCTACTGAGAATAAATTATCGACTGAAGAGTTAAGCCAGATGAAAAACCGTGTAGAAGAAATTCGCAGCATGGACAAATCGGATATGACAGTTTCTGAAAAACGTGAACTCCGGAAAGAAAGCAAGGGAATTAAAGAAAACGTTCGTAAAAGCGGTGAAGTTATTTACATCAGTGGTGGTACGCTATTATTGATTATCCTGATCATCGTTTTGATTTAATTCATATTAAATTGATTTTATTTCTGAAATGATCGTTTTTGCAGCTTTCCCTGCAAGATTAACGCCAGAGATAAATGTTCGGTATTAAGTACTCTTTTAAAATATGCAATACCATTGGTGTTGCATATTTATTTTTGTACAATCCCAAATTAGTGCATCGACTTTTCAACTTTTCCATGATCAAAAATGAAGAATAAATTCTCGTGCACATTCTATTTGAAGCCACTTCCCTACCCACTGTTTATCAGGAAGTTGTTATTCATCTGCCTTCTGTTTTTGACGACTTTCCCTGATGCCACGGCTCAGGAATATTTTCAGCAGGAAGTCAATTTCAAAATCAACGTTACACTCAACGATAAACTTCATGAATTAAGTGCGTTCGAAACCATTGAATACATCAACAATTCTCCCAACACGCTTCAATTGCTCTACTTCCATCTTTGGCCCAATGGCTATTCCAACAATCAAACCGAATTGGCCAAACAATTATTCAGCATTAAAGGAAAGCAAAAGCTTTTCAATGATCCGGAATTGTACGGCAACATGGATTCACTTGATTTTAAAGTCGATGGGAAGCATGTTCAGTGGAATTTATTACCCGGACAACCCGATGTTTGCCAAATTATCCTGAATAAGCCAATCCAAAGTGGCGACACCATTCGAATATCCACACCTTTCCATGTAAAAATCCCCAAAGGAGTAACTTCCCGATTGGGTCATATCGGCGAATCATACCAGATTTCGCAATGGTTTCCAAAACCAGCTGTTTACGACCAATCGGGTTGGCATCAAATGTCGAATCAGGATCAGGGTGAATTTTATTCCGAATTTGGAAGTTTCGATGTAAGCATCACTTTACCATCAAATTATATCGTTGGTGCAACCGGAAATCTGCAAAATGCTGAAGAGGCTGAAATGCTTGATCAGCTTGCTGCCGACACCACCTGGACAGCAAACATCGACGCTGAAAACGATAGTTTTCCACCTTCATCCACCGTGTTGAAAACACTCAGATATACCGAAAATCAGATTCATGATTTTGCTTGGTTTGCCGACAAACGGTTTCATGTGTTGAAAGGAAATGTAAAGCTTCCGGAATCAGGCCGGGAAGTGACCACCTGGGTGATGTTCACCAATCAACAGGCTGAACTTTGGACAAAAGCCATACCCTATGTGAATCATGCGATCTGGTATTTTTCGAAATGGAACGGTGATTATCCATATAAAAATTTTACGGCTGTTCAAAGCGCATTAAGTGCCGGCGACGGAATGGAATATCCCGGGATTACGGTAATTGGACTGGCAAAAGATGCGTATGGACTAGATGAAGTAATTGCTCACGAAATTGGCCACAGTTGGTTTTACAGTGCATTGGGATCCAATGAGCGTCGGTATCCATATCTGGACGAAGGAATCACAAGCACCAATGAGGTGCGATACATGAATGAAAGATATCCGCAGAAAAAGCTTTGGGAAACCAATGTCAGAAACCTGAAACTGGCTAAATTCTTCCACATCGACCAAATGCCGGTTAAGCTGATGAGAGAACTCGAATGGCTTTCGCAGGCACGCGATAACCTTGAACAATCCATTAATTTGCATGCCGATGATTACAGCACGTTGAATTATAGTCTGATGATTTACAACAAGGCAGGAATGGGCTTCAACTACCTGAGGGCTTATCTGGGTGATTCAATTTATGATTCGGCGATGCACGAATATTTCCGTAAATGGAAATTCAGACATCCGCAGCCCAACGATCTTCAACAGGTATTCGAATCCAATACAGGTAAAAAATTAAGCTGGTTCTTTGGCGATTTCATCGGCACCACTAAACGGATGGATTATAAAGTAGTCCGCCTCGAAAATCAAAAGCTGCTGATAGAAAATAAAGGAGAGCTGGTTTCGCCTTTCGTGATTTCGGGAATGATAGACGATTCAATCTGTTTTGAGAAATGGGTCGATGGTTTCGAAGGACAGCAATGGATCGATATTCCATCAGGCCAATATTCTGAACTGAAGATTGATCCCCGGCATGTAACGCCCGAAATTTTCAGGCTAAATAATAACATCCGAACAACAGATATTTTTCCCAAATCGGATCCCATCAGCCCCCAGCTCTACTTCTCGTTGGAAGATCCGGAGAAAAGACACCTGATGTATGTCCCCACAATTAACTGGACACGGGAAAACGGTTTTATGATTGGTGCAGCAATCCACAATGGATTTCTTACACCTAAACCAATTGAATATTTTGTGATGCCCTTTTATTCATTCCACAATTCCGATCTGGCCGGATTCGGAAGAATCTCATACAACATTACACCTTACGATAAACTGATCAGAAAAGCCAAAATATCATTGGAAGGAACCCAATTCGGGGCTCCCGGCAATCAAAACTACCACAAAATAAAAGCGGGTTTAGATTTGTATTTCAGGTCAAACCAGCGGAATAACTCGCTAACACAGAAAGCTTACGGAAACTTAATTATTGCATCAAACCTTTTTCAGATTGTCAATCAGGAGAAAGCAACGATGAGTAATTACATGCAGCTGGGATACCAACTGGAAAAAACCGGTAACATCAACCCATTTAACCTGTTGGTTTCATCCGAATCGGGCCAATCATTTCTGAAAACATCGGTCGAATTCAATTACCGGTTAAGTTACTACGGAAAGAAAAAGGGACTTGATATCCGGTTGTTTGCCGGAACCATGCTCAAAAGTAATCCGACAATTCCATTTTATTCGCTTTCGCCAAGTGGACGAAGCGGGCGAGAGCAATACCTGTACGAAGGTACCTTTCCCGATCGCTTTGGCATTTTCCCAAATTCATTCTGGTCCCGACAAATGAGTTTTTCAGAAGGTGGGTTGGTATCGCCCGTTAACACTCAGCTTGGATATAGCCGATGGCTTGTCTCCTTGTCGCTGACCAGCAATTTACCTGGAAAGATCCAGCGAATTCCAATCAAACCATTCGTCAATCTTCTGTTGAACGATCACGGTACCGGAACCGGTCACAACTCACCTTTCTTTTACGAAGCGGGCGTGAAGGCCGGATTATGGAACTTTTTTGAGATTTATATTCCTTTGGTTGTTTCCGAAAACATTGAATCAATCAATGGGTCGTTTAAGGACCGAATCCGACTGGTTTTTAACCTCGATACATTCAGTCAGGTCAAGCTAAATTCAGGAATTGGCTTCGAGATAAAGTAACCGTTGACAATCAGAAGTCACAATTTCAGGCAAATTCTAAATGTGTGAATGATGTAACTCTTTTCGAAAGTTGTATAACACTTTCTGATTGGATTCTAGCCTTCTTTACTTATCGTATTCATTCGTTTAATAGGAATTAAAGCTATGAGAATTTGCTTACCTGTACTATTTATACTTTTACTTCATGCATTGTGTGTTGACTCGCAGGAAATATTTACCCCACCGGTAAAAGCCAATCATGCATTTGTTGGAACTGAGAAACTGATCTATCAAATTAAGTATGGTTTTGTCGTGGGCGGAAACACCACGCTTTCGTTAACCGACACCGTCTACAATGGGAAACATGTTTTCCATGCTCTGGCCATTGGGCAAACTACCGGATTGGCAAATACCATTTATGGCGTAGAAGATATTTACGAAAGCTGGTTCGACAAAAAAACCAACTTGCCATTAAAATCAGTACGCGATATCAAAGAAGGCAAATACAAGCGTTATAACGAAGTTACCTATAACCGAAACAACAACACCGTAACTTCAACGCTGTCAGGAGTTCATCAGGTTCCTGAAAAAATTCTCGATTTGTCGTCAACCCTATATTACATCAGGCGCATTGATTTTTCAAAAATTACAGAAGGCTCTATCGTTTTTATGAACATGTATTTTTCCGACGAAGTATTTCCGTTTCGTTTTGTTTATCAGGGAAAAGAAACCATCCGAACCAAATTCGGCAAAATCAGTTGTCTCAAAATCAGCCCGGTTGTTGAGGTAGGGCGAATGTTTAAACGATCAGATGATTTAACGATCTGGTTAACTGACGATGACAATCGGATACCTGTTTTAATCCAGATGGACATCCGTATTGTTGGCAAGGTTAATTTAAAACTAATTAATTATGAGCATGTAGCCTATCCGATGGCATTTCTGGAATGAAAGATTACTGCGTTATTGAAACAAAATAATGCACAAATTTGAAAGAATTCACTACATTATTTCATTTTTTTCAGAACCCATCGATCATTTGGAATGAATATTGATAAATGTTTTGACA
>JBBQXI010000130.1:0-9478 GCA_038209805.1 Bacteroidales bacterium
ATAAGCTTGTCTGGGAAAACATGTCGCCGACCAAGTCGAGTCCTTCAGTTGTTTTGAAAGGCGCCATCGAAAAAAGTTTTGGGACAATGGATAAATTCAAAGAAGAATTTGCAAATGCCGCAAAGAAACACTTCGGAAGTGGATGGGCTTGGCTGGTTGCCGGGAAAGATGGCAATCTCTTTGTAAGCGACACCCTCAATCAGGATAATCCGTTGATGGATGTAGTTGATAAAAAAGGAACTCCACTCCTTTGTCTCGACGTTTGGGAACATGCCTATTACCTTCAATATCAAAATAAAAGAGCCGAATATGTTGACAATTTCTGGGACATTGTGAACTGGGATACCGTTAGCAAACGATACGAAAACAGATAGATTTGATTTAGCTATTTTTTAGTGAGCGGGTGACTTCGAGTCACCCGCTCACTCGCTTTTATGCCAGTTCTTCACCAGTTTTTTATACCTTTCGAACATTAAATAATGATGCCATGATTGAAAATGTTGTAATTATCGGAGCAGGAAATTTGGCCACTCAATTGGCTCTTTCCCTTCACGAAAAGGGAATTCGGGTAAAACAGGTTTACAGCCGGAAAATAGAATCCGCATCAGAACTAGCCCAAAAAGTGAATGCCAGTTTTACCAATGATCTGTTGCAACTTCTTCCTGAAACCGATTTGTATATTATTGCAGTGAAAGACTCGGCCATTCAGGAAGTACTGGAAAATATTCGTTTAAAAGATGATCAACTGATTGTGCATACCGCCGGCAGCGTTCCAATGAACATTCTGGAAGGATTTAGTGCTAATTACGGCGTATTTTACCCACTTCAAACCTTTTCAAAAACCAGAAGAATAGATTTTTCCGACATTCCGATTTGCATCGAAGCCAATCATCCGTTCAACATGATGAAGCTTGAAAAATTGGGAGAAATGCTATCCTCTTCGGTTAACCAGATTAATTCGGAGGAACGGAAAACACTTCACTTGGCTGCAGTTTTTGTCAATAACTTTGTAAATCACTTGTATGCAGTTGGTGCGGATATTCTTCACGATAAAAAACTCGATTTTGATCTTCTAAAACCACTCATTCGGGAAACATCTGAAAAAATTGTTTCACTGCATCCCATTGATTCACAAACCGGACCCGCTAAACGAAATGACCAAAACACGATCAAGATCCAATTAAAAATGCTTCAGGACAAACCGGAGTTTCAGAAAATCTATAGCTTTGCCACCGAAAGTATTTTTCGGCTTCAACAAAAACATGACCATGGCCTTCTTTAAAGAAAGATTAAAAAATATTAAAGCATTCATTTTCGATGTCGACGGAGTTTTATCATCGGATACCTCCCCTCTTGACGAAAGCGGCGACCCTGTTCGAACTGCTAATGTGAAAGATGGGTTTGCAATCCGTTACGCGCTTCAAAATGGATTTCAGATGGCAATCATTACTGGCGCAAATACACAGCGGGTAAAACTTCGGTATAAAAAACTCGGAGTTGAGCACATCTACCTGAATTCATTTCAGAAAATGGAGTGCCTCGACGACTTTATCGCAAAAACAGGTATCGCCAAAAACGAAATTTTGTACATGGGCGACGATCTGGTCGATTTTCCAATTATGAAAGAAATTGGTATTCCGACTTGCCCGGCTGATGCAGTTCCTGAAGTCAAAGCTGTTTCGCTATATATTTCAGACAAAAAGGGTGGCGAAGGGTGTGTTCGCGATGTGATTGAACAGGTGATGCGGTCGCAGCAAAAATGGTTTGGACAGGAAATCGTGGGAATTAAAGCAGACTAAAAATCAATTAGTTCGAAGTGTATAAAGTTCGGATTGCCTAGAGTTTAACTCCGAACTTTCAACTCCGAACTCCGAACTTTCAACATATGTTCCTTCAAAATCTCGAACAATACGAAATCATACTAGCGTCGAAGTCACCGCGCCGTCAGCAGTTGCTGAGCGATTTGGGTCTGAGATTCAGCGTTCAGTCAATGGACATTCCGGAGGTTTTTCCTGATAATTTGGGAATGACCGAAGTGTCTGTTTATTTGGCGGATCTGAAAGCCGAGGCATTTCGTCCGCAGCTAAAAAACAATCAATTGGTAATAACCGCCGACACTATTGTCTGGCTCGATGGTCAGGTTTTGAATAAACCAACTGATTATGCCGATGGATTCCGGATGCTGAAAGAATTGTCGGGCAAAAAACATCAGGTAATAACCGGAGTGTGCTTACTTTCTGTTGAGAAAAAAGTATCGTTTTATGTTTTAACCGATGTTTGGTTTAAGGAATTAAGCGACGAAGAGATTCATTATTATCTGGAGCATTACAAACCATACGACAAAGCCGGCGCATATGGCATTCAGGAGTGGATTGGCTATATTGGAATTTATAGACTAGAGGGTTCATTTTTCAATGTTATGGGGTTACCGGTTCAGAGTTTTTATGAGCATTTGAAAACCTTCTGAAAAATCCAAGGGGAAAATCGATAGCCCTCGGTGCTTTAAAACAGACAATTGAATTCGTAATAATCCAACGGATAAATAGTAACTTGCCACAAAGTCAATCAAAAAAACCGACCTTATGAAATCACTCAGATTTTTGCTCATTCTGATATTAATTGCATCCGTTATTCAAATATCAGGTTGTAAGCACCCAAAACCTAAAGTTGGTATTCTGATGCACAGTTATGCCAATGCCCGATGGACAAAAGACAAGGATTATTTGGTTGACAACCTGACTAAAGAAGGGGCTGATATTATGCTTGAAGTTGCTAACGATGATCAGCAAAAACAAATTACACAGGCTCAGACGATGATCAGCAATGGAGCTCAGGTGTTGATTGTAGTTCCGATCAACCAGGATGAAGCAGCTAAGATCGTTGAGTTGGCGCTTGAAGCCAATGTAAAAGTTATCGCTTACGACCGTCTGATCAATGGATGTAAACTGGATTATTACGTTACCACAAATAGTACACATATCGGTGAACTTCAGGCCTCGTACCTTACTTCACTAAAACCTAAAGGCAAATATGCTTTGATTTGCGGTTCGAAATACGACGACAATTCAATGAAACTATTTCTGGGGCAAATGAATATCTTGCAGCCTTTCATGGAAAGCGGAGATATTCAGCTAGTTTACAGCGAATTCACCGAAGACTGGACTTCGGCTGAGGGAGTCTTACATGCCAAACATATTTTTGAACAAAATAAGGATTCAATTACAGCCATTTTTGCGGGAAGCGATGCCATTGCCGATGGAGTACTGGAAGTATTGAAAGAACGTGGTTTGGAAGGAAAAATAATGGTTTCAGGACAAGATTGTGAGTTAGACAATGTGAAAGCAATCATGAATGGAACACAAACTTGTGATATTCTAAAGCCCTTGAAAGAAATGGCTTCAATTACTGCCGACCTAGCCGTATCGCTTGCTCTTAAAAAACCTTTAAAAATGAAGTTTACCCACGAAAGCAACGGGAAGACGCTGGTGAAATCGATTTTGCTTGATGCTTCAATTGTTAACCGGAATAATATTGAAAATACGGTTATCGCTTCCGGATTTCACACTTCGGCTGAATTAAACCAATAATATGCGTTTCGCACAAAACCGAGATATAATTCGGATCAAAACAGCTTTTTTGGGTTCATGATAAAGCATAGATTTGTATTTTCAATTGTTAATTACATTCGCGACTTAAAATAAATTCGAATAAAATGTTCCGGAAAAACCTACTTATTATCGGACTAGTTATGCTTTCCCTTATGCCTGCATTGGCAAAAGAAGGCATGTGGATTCCAACCTTGCTCAACAAATACAACATCGAAGAAATGAAGCAAATGGGCTTCAAACTTACCGCCGAAGATGTCTATAGCGTCAACAAAGCAAGCATGAAAGATGCCGTTGTCCTGTTTGGAACTGGTTGTACCGGCGAATTGATTTCGGGAGATGGGCTGTTGATTACCAATCATCATTGTGGATTCGACGCGATTCAGAACCACAGTTCGCTCGAACACGATTATCTGACCAATGGCTTTTGGGCCAAAAATCGTGAGGAAGAACTTCCAAATCCTGAATTAAGTGTTCGCTTTTTAAACCGTATGGAAGATGTTTCTGATCAGGTTTTAGATGGAACTGAAGGCAAATCCAGCGATTCCGTTTCTGTAGTTATCAACCGAAACACAAAAAATATTATAGCTAAAGCTGCCGAAGAAGGAAAATTTGAGGCCACGGTTCAGCCACTCTTCTATGGAAACCAATATTTCCTATACGTCTATGAGGTTTATACTGATGTGAGATTGGTTGGAGCGCCACCAACATCGATCGGTAAATTTGGTGGCGACACCGACAACTGGATGTGGCCGCGTCATACCGGAGACTTTTCCTATTTTCGTATTTACGCCAACAAAGACAATCAGCCAGCCAAATATTCGCCCGACAACGTTCCGTACAAGCCGAAGAAATTTTTCAAAATTTCAATCAAAGGTATTCAGCCAAACGATTTTACCCTTGTGTTTGGTTATCCGGGAAAAACTCAGGAATACTTGCCATCACAGGCGATCCGGCAAATTATGGAACAGGGCGATCCCGATAAAATTAAAATCCGCGACCTGAAACTTAACCTGCTCGCAGCAGATATGAATAAAGATCCTGAAGTTCGGATTCAATACGCCGCCAAATACGCCAGCACTAGCAACGCCTGGAAAAAATGGCAAGGCGAAGTAAAAGGTTTGAAACGGCTGAATGCCATCGAAGGCAAGCTAAATTTCGAAAGCGAATTCAAAAATTGGGTCGAAGCCAATCCGGAACGAAAAAGTAGATACGGCGAAGTATTGCCAAACTTCGAAAAGTTATATAGTCAAATTGCAGGCTACACCAAAGCCAATGATTATTATTCGGAAATCGTTCTCCGTGGAACCGATATTTTCAGCATCATTTCTTTTTTCGACGCGATTGATGCTCGTTGGCCTTCCTTGTCACCAGCCGATCAGCTAAAAATACAAAAAGCAATTCAGCCAAAACTAAACGAGTATTTCAACGAATACAACCGAGCTACCGACGAAAAAATCTTTGCAGCATTAATAAGTCTTTATGCCAAAGATATGGATCAGGCGCTTCTTCCTGAAGATTTTAAATCACTGATGAATAAAACAAGTCAGGAAGAATTGATCAGTAAGTATCGGAATTCCATATTCTCAGATCAGGCCAAACTGGCTGAAATCACTTCAGGTCTGAATGCTAAAAGTCTCAAAACGATCAATCAGGATCCGGTATTCAAAATCTTCAGGAGTCTGAAAAGGCAGTTTGATTCGAAAGTTGAACCGTATTACGCTTCAATCCAGAAGCAAATTGATGCCAATATGAAAACCTACATGGCAGGGATCATGGAAATGAATCAGGGTAAATCCTTGTGGCCCGACGCCAACAAAACGCTTCGGGTATCTTATGGAAAAGTGGAAGGCTACGAACCAATGGATGGTGTAACCTACTTCTATTACACAACACTCGAAGGAATTATGCAAAAAGATAATCCGGCAATTTACGATTACAATGTTCCGCAGGGCTTGCGCAATTTGTTCCAATATAAAGACTACGGAAGGTTCGGCAAAGATGGTCAGATGAACGTTTGTTTTACGGCATCAAACCATACCACAGGAGGTAATTCAGGAAGTCCGGTTATTGATGCCAATGGAGACCTGATCGGGGTAAATTTCGACCGTTGTTGGGAAGGAACAATGAGCGACCTGATGTTTGATCCGGATCGATGCCGTAACATTATTCTCGACATTCGGTATGCGCTTTTCATCACTGATAAGCTGGCTGGAGCTGGTTATTTACTAAACGAAATGGTGATTGAGGAATAATCCTGATTAGTCGCACAAAACACAAATGTCTTTTCGTGGGTTAATCATCAAAACGGGCAAGTTGCCAGCTTTTTTGATGATCTTTTTCTCAGGAAGTCCAATTAGCAAGTCTATCAAAGAAATGACGCTGCTTCCTGAAAAAATCAGCACATCGCCATTCAAGTCGTCTGCCTTGGCAATAGTTTCATTACAAATTCCCCAACTGGAAGATTTTCCGGCAACCTCCTGGTGGCGGACATTCATACTAGATAGGAATTTCTTAAAGAAATTCAGGTTCCGTACTAATTTATCAGCCTGATCATGTTCTGTTTCATGAGCATAAATTAACTGCACCTGCGACTTATTGAAACGACCGAAATATGAAGCCCACAGCGAAGTTTCCTTTGAGGCTTTGCGAAAATCAATCGGAACCAACACATTCTTATAACTTAGGAATCGGGGGATTTCGCCATTTACAAAAAGAAAAGCAATACTGCTTTCCCGAAAAGCTTTTATCGCCCAATTGATGTCCTCCTGATGAAGAACAACCAAAACAGCTTCATATTCATCAACCAACTTTTGCATGTTATCATGCAACGATTTTTGGAGTAATAGCCACGAAATCTCCATATCAGGCAAATTTCCTTTCAGGCTATTCGATGTCTGAATTAATTTCTCCTGAAGCTGATTTTTTTGAACTTTATCTTTCCAAATAGCAGTCAAACAAAGCTCCTTCCTTAAAACACCAGCCATGCGAACTCCATGAACAATGACCTCTTTCATCCGTTCTGAGAAATCGCAAATAACAACAATTTTTTGTCTTGAAGAATTTGACATGAGCTTAAATGATAGAATAAGGCAGCAAAAAGAATAGCAGCCTGAAACGCTTCAGCAAACATAACTGATTTTTACGAATGATAAACATCCTATAAATGCAGGCAAAAGTCAGTTCCTTCTGAGATTGCTTTTGCTAACTTTGATTTCAAATAAAAAGTTTGTCGATGATAACAAAAGAATTGATTGCCCCGCGAAGTATTGTAGTTGTTGGTGCTTCGAATAATACTACGAAGCCGGGAGGAAAGCTTCTAAAAAACTTGCTCGATAATAATTTCAAGGGCAATCTTTTCGTCGTTAATCCTGGTTCTGATGAAGTTCAGGGAGTAAAATCCTATCCGTCTGTCAACGACTTGCCTCCGGTTGAAATGGCTGTTTTAGCTATTCCTGCTGCCGCTTGCGTTGAAGCAGTTGAGATTTTGGCCACCCAAAAAGGTACGAAAGGATTTATCATTATTTCAGCCGGGTTTAGCGAAGAAAGTGAAGAAGGACGGATCCTTGAGCAGAAAATCGTAAAAATAATTGAAGAAAATAAGGCTTGCCTGATCGGTCCTAACTGCATTGGGGTCATTACATACGCGCACACCAGTGTTTTCACTACCCCAATTCCCAAATTGGAGCAGATGAGTTGCGACCTCATTTCCAGTTCAGGAGCTACTGCAGTTTTCATCATGGAATCAGGAATCCCCAAAGGACTTCATTTTGCCAGCGTTTTTTCGGTAGGAAATTCAGCTCAGAACGGGGTGGAAGAAATTCTCGAATTCATGGACGATGTGTTTAATCCGGAAACCAGTACGCGTGTGAAACTTCTTTATGTTGAAAGCATTAAAAATCCGGACAAACTTTTGAAACACGCCTCTTCGTTAATCCGGAAAGGATGCAAAATAGCAGCCATTAAAGCCGGAAGCAGCGAGGCCGGAAGCCGGGCAGCCGCATCACATACCGGTGCAATGGCAAATTCTGATCTGGCAGTTGAAGCCTTGTTCCGCAAAGCCGGTATCGTTCGTTGTTATGGTCGTGAGGAATTGACAACTGTTGCCAACGTGTTTCACTGCAAACCAATGAAAGGCAAACGACTTGCCATCATTACCCACGCCGGCGGACCAGCCGTTATGCTTACCGATGCGCTCGAAGATGGTGGATTAAAGATTCCGCACATTGAAGATTGCGAAGCAAAAACAAGGCTTAAAAATCAGCTTTTCGCAGGTTCTTCGGTCGAAAATCCAATTGATTTTCTGGCAACCGGAAATGCTGAACAGTTGGCTGCTATTATTGACGCTTGCGAAAACGATTTTGATAAAATTGATGGGATGGCAGTCATTTTTGGTAGTCCTGGACTATCTCCGGTTCGGGACGTCTACCAGGTTCTAAACGAAAAAATGCGCACCTGCAAAAAACCTATATTCCCAATTCTTCCCTCCCTGATCAATGTGAAGGACGATATGGCTTATTTTATTTCTGAAGGAAACGTAATCTTTCCGGATGAAGTTTTGCTGGGGAAAGCACTGACCAGTATTTTGAAAACTGCCAAGCCTTCCGAAGAAAAAATATTCCTTGATGATATAGATGTGCCTGAAATCCGTAGAATTGTCGATCAGGCTGAAGATGGATTTCAATCGCCCGAAATAATCCATCGGTTATTTGCCGCTGCAGGAATTCCAATGGTTCGCGAAATTACCGTTACAACGGAAGATGCAGCCATGGAAACAGCTCAAAAGCTTGGATTTCCGTTGGTAATGAAAGTTGTTGGCCCTATTCATAAAACTGATGTGGGCGGAGTTGTTCTGAATGTTCAGGATATGGAAACTGTTCAGCGCGAATTCAAGCGGCTGATTCAGATTAACGATACAACTGCCGTTTTGATGGCTGAAATGGCTTCAGGAATTGAACTTTTTCTGGGGGCTAAATATGAGGACAAGTTTGGACACATTATTTTGTGCGGCATAGGCGGAATTTTTGTTGAGGTATTCAAGGATGTTACTTCTGGCTTGGCACCACTTACAATGTGCGAAGCTGCTGCAATGATCAAAAACCTCCGGGCATACCGCATCATCAAAGGTTACCGTGGGAAGAATGGCGTGAAGGAACGTAAATTTGCAGAAATCATGGTACGCTTATCAACACTGCTACGCTTTGCAGTTGAAATCAAAGAGCTTGACATCAATCCTCTTCTTGGCGACAGGAACAAAATCATCGCTGTTGATGCGCGAATAAGGATCGAGAAGAGCATCCACTAACCCCTCCTTCGGAGGGGGACTTGAGTCAGCAGCTTGAAAAGTGGTACTCCTTTGCCCTAAATATTCTTATAAAGAACAGAACAGCTTTCCCTTTTCGAAGAATGGGATGAGGTCTCGACAAAAAAGAAGGCTAATAAACTGAGGTGAAACACCTTCGTTTATTAGCCTTTATGTAGTTGCAAAAATTAAATGAATTAATCTTTACATAAATAGCACATTAAAAACAGAAAAAATCCTAGTATTCAGATCTTCTGTTGCCACCACCAGCACTGCTTCCGCCGCCTCTGTTGAAGCCACCGCCGCCGCCTGAGCCGCCACGATCACCACCACCACGATAGCCACCGCCGCCGCCGCCAGAGTTGCCTCCACGGAAACCGCCACCGCCACCGCCAGAGTTGCCTCCACGGAAACCACCGCCGCCACCTGAACCACCACGGAAACCGCCACCACTTGGACGACTACCTTCTTTTTTCTCTTCAGCTTTATTTACAACAATTGTCCGGCCTTCAATCTCAGCGTTGTTCAGTTCTTCAATTGCTTTTTTAGCTTCTTCTTCGTTCGTCATTTC
>JBBQXI010000131.1:0-9472 GCA_038209805.1 Bacteroidales bacterium
AATGGTATTAAAATAGCAGCCATAGGCTCAGGTCCTGCATCGCTTTCGTTTGCAGGCGACATGATTAAGCTGGGTTATGATGTAACTGTTTTTGAAGCGCTGCACGAAATTGGTGGCGTATTAAAATACGGTATTCCTGAATTCCGTCTTCCAAACAAAATTGTGGACGTTGAATTGGATAACCTCCAGAAGATGGGAGTGAAGTTTGTTCGCAACTTTATTGTTGGTAAAACGGCGAGCTTCGACGATTTAAAAGAAGAAGGTTTCGAAGCCTTTTTTGTAGCCAGTGGTGCAGGTCTTCCACGTTTCATGAATATTCCGGGTGAAAACTATAACGGAATTCTTTCTTCAAACGAATACCTGACCCGCGTAAACCTGATGAATGCCGCCAACGATGAATTTGATACACCGGTTATTAAAGGAAAAAATGTAGCCGTTATCGGTGGTGGAAACACTGCCATGGATTCGGTTCGTACTGCCAAACGATTAGGAGCTGAAAGGGCAATCATTATTTATCGTCGTTCGCGTGCTGAAATGCCTGCCCGTGTTGAAGAAGTTCATCACGCTGAGGAAGAAGGCATCGAATTTATCAATCTGGCCAATCCGATTGAATATTTTGCCGACGAAAAAGGGAAAGTAAACCGGATGCGCGTTCAGCGCATGGGATTGGGTGAACCTGATGCTTCGGGTCGTCGTCGTCCGATTGTTCTGGAAGGTTCAGAATATGATATTCCGGTTGATTTGGTTGTGGTTGCCGTAGGTGTTTCACCAAACCCACTGATTCCTTCAGAAGTAAAAGAACTGAAAGTTAGCAAATGGGGAACCATTGAAGTGACAGAGGAAACCATGCAGAGTTCAATTCCTGAAATGTTTGCCGGTGGCGACATTGTTCGTGGTGGAGCAACGGTAATTCTGGCAATGGGCGATGGCAGAAAAGCTGCTGCCAATATGGATGAATATCTAAAAAATAAACATAAATAAATTGACCATTTTTTCATTTACTATTTACTATTTATGCTCCTCGTAAGGCAAATTGTAAATAGTAAAATTGTAAATAAAAGTAAATCTCATTGTTATGGCAAATATATCAACCCGATTCTTTGGACTCAATTTAAAAAGCCCGGTAATTGCAGCAAGCAGCAGCATGACCGGTCATGCAGAACAAGTTATCAAACTGGCCGAGGCAGGTGCCGGAGCCATCGTTTTAAAATCAATATTCGAGGAAGAAATTTTTCATGAATTGCAGGAAGAACTCAGCCTTCGTACTCCATTAAATTCAGATCCTGAGTATTTGGATTACTTTGATTATGTGATCAAAGAAGAAACGATCCGGAAATATCTTCAGCTAATTTCGGAGGTAAAAGCTAGGACTGTGGTGCCAATTGTAGCCAGCATTAGTTGTGTGAGCTCAAGCGATTGGACATTATTCGCACGTAAAATTGAAGAGGCTGGTGCTAATGCATTGGAGTTAAATATGTTCATTGCACCTTCAGACATCTCGAAAACAGCTGAGAACCATGAGCAGTTTTATTTTGAAACCATTCAGAAAGTACTTCAGGCTGTTCAGATACCAGTGTCGATTAAGATTAGTCACTATTTTTCTAATCTGTCGGGTATTGTTAAGAAATTGGCCGATACAGGTATTGCCGGAATCACCATTTTTAATCGTTTTTATAATCCTGAAATTGATATTCAGTCGGAAACTGTTGTGGTGGCAGATGTTTTGAGTACTTCACACGATTACTTGCTGCCATTGAAATGGACTGGCATTTTGTCGGGACAAATTAAAGTAGATTTATCTGCCACATCTGGAATTTATACGGCTGAAACTGCGGTGAAATTCTTATTGTCTGGTGCTTCTGCTGTTCAGATTGCCTCAGTTCTTTATCATGAAGGACCATCGGCAATTACCCGCATGAATCAGGGGATTTCCGATTGGATGGATCAGAAAGGTTACAAGACTATAACTGATTTTCAAGGTTCTTTAAGTCAGGCTGCAACTTCAGCTCAGGCCTGGGAACGGGCACAATTCATGAAATATTTCGGCGAAAAAGCTTACTAGTGTCAAGTTAAAAGTGTAAAGGCAAAAGGCAAAACAGAGAACCCGCAAGGTTTCCTATATGGAAAGCTTAAATGTTTTTTGTTTACCTTCAAATAAATAAAAATGCCAGTACCTGCCCATTTGGGAAGTACTGGCATTTGTTTTACTTTTGACTCCTGTTATCTATCATCAGAACCATGAAACTACTTGTTGTAATTTGTCTCTTTGTTTTAAGTATTTCAATTTTTAATCCTTGTTTCTCGCAGAAGCAAATCGAGATTTCAGGAGTCAAATACATTCTGCATACCGTAACCAAAAGCGAAACCGTTTTTAATATTTGCCAGAAATACAAGGTAAGCCAGAAAGATATGATGCTGGCAAATCCTGGGTTGCCAGGCATTCTTAAAGCTGGTTCAACCGTTAAAATTCCGGTTGCTACAGTATCTCAGGAACCGAAAAAAACAGAGCCGGTTGCACAAACACAACCGGCAATCGAAGAGGAGTTTTACTACCATAAAGTTGCTTCAAAGCAAACCTTATTCTCAATTGCAAAACAGTACGGCATTACAGCCAACGATTTAATCCGGAATAATCCGGAATTGACCAATGGAATTGTTCCCGGACAGGTTTTAAAGATTCCGGTCAGCATAACCAATGTTGAAGCACAAAAGGCTAACGATATAGCATCTGGTCAGATTGATGTTTCAGAATATTCGGTACATCCGGTGGTTTCTGGCGAAACCCTGTATAGTTTGGAACAGCGTTACGGAATTTCGCATGATGAAATGATGAAATTTAACCCGGTGCTTCAGAACGGACTTAAAGCAGGAATGAAATTGAAAATTCCAACAAAGAAGGCTGTTGCATCTGTTGAGCCTGTTTCTGCGCCTGACAATGTTGTCCTGAGCAAGTATAATGTCGAAAAAGGAGAAACGCTTTTTTCATTAGCCGCCCGTTTTGGTGTGGATGTTAGCGAAATTAAGAAGGTAAATCCTTCACTCTTTTCGCGCAGTCTGGAAACTGGTGAAATAATTTCGATTCCGCAGCAATCTTCCATAAAAAATCAAATTGAGGGGAAGACTGATGGTATGAAACCAGTGTCTGAAGTTGAAGCGAATTCGCCTCCTCCGCCTTCTCCTGACTGTAATCCGATAAATGCAAAAAACCAAAAATACAAAGCCGCGCTTTTACTACCTCTGTATCTTTCAGGGAATGAAAATCCGGAACCTACAAGTATTGATAAAGCCCTTTTGCTTAGTAAAATCAGCATAACAAAATCGGCAATTGCAAATCCAGCGGATACTACTGTCGTTTTAAATGGTGCGAACATCGATCAAAGAGCATTGGGATTTCTGGAATTTTATGAAGGTGCGTTACTTGCTTTGGATAGTGTACAGCGCAAAGGCATGAATGTTGAATTGTATGTATTCGATTCGAGTAATCAGAAGATGATTAATGCTTTGCTTCAGTTGGACGAATTTCGGGATTTGAATCTGATCATCGGTCCGGTATATCCTGAAATTCAGGAAACAGTGGCTTCCTTTGCCGCGAAGAACCGCATTCCGATGATATCGCCATTGGCTTCCGCCGGAAATCTGGAGCAAAATAATTCGTGGTACTTTAAAGTGAATCCGAGTCGGGAATACCAAATTGAGCAAACGGCTTCGTATGCAGCCGAAAACCTGCGCAACAAGAACTTTATTTTGCTCCAGTTGAGTGGAAATTCAACTTCGGCAGATGCCCAGCTTGCCAAGTTGTGCAAGGAGAAACTGGCAATCACCTCGAAAAAAAGTTTGTTTCATGAGTACAATATTCAGCAGCAGGGGATTAATTCCTTAAAACCGCTTTTGGCTGATAGTGCAGAGAATATCTTTATCATCCCAACTGATAATGAAGCGCAGGTGAGTGTTGCAGTTACCAATCTGACTGCTTTGGCCGAGCATTATAACATTGTATTGTTGGGAACACAGGCGCTTCCAAAGTTGAAAAGTATTCAAACTGAAAACTATCATCGGGTACGGTTGCGCTACTTGTCTCCTTATTTAATCGATTATAACCGACATCAGGTGCGTCGATTTGTGGGTCAGTACCGCCAGATGTATTCAGCAGAACCTACACAATTCAGCTTTCAGGGATTCGATGTTACCTATTATTTTCTAAGTGCACTTTATCGCTATGGTAAAGATTTTAGAAATTGCCTGTCAGATTACCCCATGGAGTTAACTCAAATGGATTTTAACTTCGAAAAGGTGGCACCTATGGGTGGATTTGTTAATCGTAGTTTGTTTGTTACTGGGTACGAACGCAACTTTGATGTGCTCAATTTGGGAACTTTTGGTGGGCATTCGTTGAATCAGAAAAAGTAAAGTCTGACTCGAAATTCTTCAACGGTTCGTTAATCTGAATGATTTTCTTGAATCTGGTAAAAAGATCGTAAATTCGTTCCCGACTGAAAATCTGTCTGATTATGGTGGTTAATCGAAATTTTAGAAGGAATATCTTAACTGCTCTCAAAGCTTTCAACGGAAAAGTTCTGGTTCTGTTATTTTGTCTGATATTGGCTTCTAAAGCATCCCGATCAGAGGGAATTGAAGCTATAAATAACCTGAGTTTCGATTTTTATTCACAAGAACATGGCCTTTCCAGCAACCAGATTCACAGTATTCTTCAGGATAAAAAAGGATGGATGTGGTTTGGAACATCGCAGGGTGCCTGCCGTTTCGATGGCTATAAGTTTACCGTTTTCAAAAACGATGCAGAAGATTCGACCAGTCTGAAAGGAAATCTGGTCAGAGCAATTTTTGAGGACCGAAAAGGCCAGTTGTGGATTGGTACTGAAAACGGAGGACTCAATAAATTCAACCGAGAAAAGGAAAATTTCCAGCATCTTTTCAGTTCCGGAACCCAAGCACAATTAAAAGATGCTTCGGTTACTTCAATTCACGAGGATAAGGTTGGTAATCTTTGGGTAGGAACTGATTCTCACTTATATCTGATTAAAGGTGAAAATAATATTTCAGAAATTAAGCCGTCTAACTTACCCTTTTCCACCGATTATTTTCGTGTTTTGCTTTCTGATCAATCCGGAAGGATTTGGTTGGGTACAAATCATGGTCTGTTGGTATACAACCCAAAAACCAATACTTCAGAAAAGATACATTTATCACTAAGCTTATCGGCAAACGAAGAGATTTGGGAAATTGTGATGGATGACGATGGTACGATTTGGGTGGGTACCTATGCTAATGGTATGTTTTCCGTTAACCAGACGACACTTGAAGCCAAACAGATAATCATCGATCCGAATAATGAAAGAAGTAATACGGTCAGGTCTATTTCGAAAGACAAGAATGGAAAATACTGGATTGGTACCCGTGGCGGATTGTACATTTACGAAAAGACTAAAGGTGTCACGGCTTACTATTATCATGAAGAAAGGGAACCTAAGAGTTTGGTCAATAATTCCATTCAGTGTATTGCTCATGATTTGAAGGGTGATGTTTGGATTGGTACACGCAATGGAATCAATTTTTTAATTGAAGAACGGCAAAATATTCATGGATATAAATCGATGCCAGATGACGATCGATATTTGAACAGCAGCGAGATTTATGCCTTTTGGATCGACCCCAAAGACAATATCTGGGTTGGTACAGAAAGTGGTGGAATAAATATCCTGAATCAAAGAACAGGTCGTTTTAAATACCTTGTGCCTCAAAAGGGTAATTCAAATTCCTTGTCGCGTAACTGCATCAAAGCCTTAATGGACGATGGTCAAAATAACCTGTGGATTGGTACTTTTCTGGGCGGATTAGATGTACTTAATCTTCGGACAGAATCATTTAAGCATTATCGAAATGATCCTGCTAATCCTGCTAGTTTGTCTGATAACCGGGTTTGGTCATTTTTAAAGGATGGCAATAACGATATTTGGGTAGGAACTACAACCGGGCTTGATCAATTTAATCCGAAAACGGACAATTTTGTGCATTATCCGAATCTGAGCCAAGGTCAGGTTAATTGGTTGGCCGAGGACGATGAACATTGCTTGTGGATTGGTTCAGATATTTTGGTTGTTTATAATCCAAAGAATCAGGATGTTGTTCGAATCAATCAATCGACAAGGAGCATGCTTCAGGATTCAAAAAAGCGATTTTGGCTGGCCACAAATAATCAGGGAGTTGCACTTTACTCCAAAGAAAAGGGAATTGTCAGGTACTTTACTGAAAAAAACGGACTGGCCAACAACCAGACACTTGCTATTTTGGAAGATAATGACCACTTTTTGTGGATTAGTACGACAAATGGCCTTTCAAAATTCGATCCGGAAAAAGAACGTTTTCATAATTTTTCACTCAAAAACGGGTTTCAGAATAACCAGTTTACTTATGGTGCTGCTTACAAAACAAAAAACGGAGAGTTGCTTTTTGGTGGAATTTCTGGTTTTAATGTGTTCGATCCGGCGAAAATTAAATCGGGCGAATACTTTGCACCCATTGTGTTGACCGATCTGAAGATATTCAATAAATCAGTCAAAATTGGCGAAAGCAAGAAGGATGTTCTTCGGAAAAGTATTTCAGAAACCGAGAAGATACAGCTGAAATATGAGCAGAATTCTATTACTCTTGATTTCGCATCGTTCGATTATGCCAATAATCTTGGTATTCAATACTCTTATTATCTCGAAAATTTTGATAAAGACTGGACTGAGCCTTCGGTTGGCCGATCGGCAACCTACACCAATTTGGATCCGGGAGAATATACGTTTCGGGTAAAAACAGTTTCTATTGACCGGCAGGAAAGTAATTCCGGACCTGTCCTCACCATTGTAGTTCTTCCACCATATTGGCAAACCTGGTGGTTTCGGGTTATCCTGTTTGCAACAATTGCAGGCTTGTTTTATATGCTGATTGCCTTTTTGGTTAATAAAGAAAAACTTAAGAATGATTTGGTGCTTGAACGCATGAAAGCCAAAGAATTACATGAACTTGATATGATGAAATTGAGGTTTTATACCAATATCTCTCATGAAATCAGGACCCCACTAACCTTGATTCTTGGTCCGCTCGAAAAAATGAAAAACAACATGCTTCCATCGTCTGAAATTAAAGGGCATGTTGAAGTAATGCACCGAAATGCAACTCAATTACATCAGTTAATCAATCAACTACTTGATTTCCGGAAGTTGGAGTCAGGCAATATAAAGCTCATCTTAACGAGCGGTGATCTGGTTTCGTATATTTCTGAAATTGTTAGTTCGTTTGATAAATTTGCTGAAGAGAAGGAGATTGAACTGAAATTCAATTCCTTGAAAAAAAGGATTATAACCAATTTCGATACCGATAAGGTTGCCAAAATCATGAATAACCTGTTGTCGAATGCCTTTAAATTTACAGGAAAGGGAGGAAAAATATCGGTCAATCTTTCGCTGGTGTTTGACGATTCGACTGAAAATGATCCGCTTGGCAATTCAGAGGAGAACCGGTTGATTGAAATCACGGTGAAAGATAATGGAATCGGAATTTCGGAGTCGAACCTGGAGAAAATATTTACACGCTTTTTCCAGGTTGGAGAAGGTGCAACACAGACTGGAACGGGCATTGGCCTTGCTTTGACCAAGGAGCTTGTCAAATTACACAACGGTAAATTATTTGTTACCAGCAAGCCGGGAAAAGGGTCGAAGTTCACTGTCCAGCTTCCTTACGAAGATCTTAATCTTACAGAATCGGCTGAAACTGGTCATTCGGTTGTTCATAAAGAACAAAATTCGGTTGTCGCTGCATCGGAAGAGCATTTGAACGATCAAATTGTGGCCGGACAAAAAATTATGCTTTTAGTCGACGACAATGCTGATGTTCGTTACTTCATTAAATCGCATTTCTCGTCAAGTTACAATGTCTTGGAAGCCGGCAATGGCATAGAAGGCTGGGACATTGCGCTTAAAACCATTCCCGATATTATTATTAGTGATGTAATGATGCCCGATATGGACGGGTTCGAATTTTGCCGGAACATCCGGAAAGATGAACGTACATCTCATGTTCCAATTTTGTTGCTTACCGCATTAGGATCGCGTGAACACGAAATAGAAGGATTGAGCTACGGTGCTGATGATTATATCACCAAACCTTTCGACTTGGAGATACTTCAGACCAAGGTTGAAAATATCCTTTCAGTAAGGCAATCCTTGAAACAAAAGTATACCGGCGAATTACTTCTTCAGCCGCGAAATGTGATCTTAAGTTCACCCGACGAACACTTTCTTCAAAAGGCGATTGTTGTTGTTGAAGATAACATTGACGATCCTGATCTCGATATTGAAAAGTTTGCCTCTCAAATTGGCGTAAGTCGTATGCAACTTTACCGTAAGCTGAATGCGTTGACTGAGATGACAGTCAAGGAGTTTATTCGTAGCATTCGCCTGAAACGGGCAGCTCAATTGTTGGTTCAGAAGAAGCTGAATATTTCGGAAGTAGCATATGCTGTAGGATTTCGCGATTTGTCACATTTCCGAAAGTGTTTCAAGCAGGAATTTGGAATGAGCGCCAGCGAATATGTAGAGAAACATGGTGTGGCCTAGATTCACTAATAATCCAGTTTTTCCAAAGCCTTTACTTTGAACGAAGACACCAAAAACAAGCTATTTGCATGGTTCTCGAGCTTCATTGATCGACAGTAGATCCAGATATACTTCGTGATGAAAGGTAGTATTTCGAATATATTCAACAGTTAATTCACAACCTATTCCCAAGTATTATTCGTTGAGAATGATAGCGAAATCATCTTTAGCTTAGCGATTTTATCCGGCACTATAGTATTATTTTTCTTTCCAAGGGCACTCAAATAATTTACAGTTTATTAACATTTAATTTACATATTGAAATGTGCGATTTTTGAGTTAATGTGATTATTATCAGTGTTATATATTTTGTATGTGTTTTTTGACGAGTGAATTTCACCCGCTTAATGGGAAATTTCACCCGCTGTTGGTACGCCTGCCCATCCTTCCTGATATGACTTTAGAGGAATATTGATTTGCCTTGTTGTAGTTTTATCCCAAGACTTAATCAAAACTTATGGAAGAAATTATCAGAAAGCAGAAAAGGGTTGCTTTGATCATTGTCTTGACAACGATCTTTCTGGCAGCTATCCTTTTATTTTTGATTATTACCAGTTTTTGAGCAATCGATTGTATACGATAAATAACAAACTTAACGCTAACTAATGAAGAAGATTTGGATACTACCTGTGGCTTTTTTAATGGTATTTCAGTCGTGTTCTAACCAACCTAAAAAGAAAGAGGCAAATGGTCTGGAGATGGCAGTGAAAATGGCAGATTCTGAAATCAAACAATTTCCGGAACCCTGGACAGTAGATTTTAATCCCACGCCAGTTTGGAACTATACTCAAGGTTTAATCGCCTATTCCATG
>JBBQXI010000132.1:0-9453 GCA_038209805.1 Bacteroidales bacterium
ATGCACGAAATAAACTGGATTGACGATTCATTCGATAACAGGCTCGCTTCAGAATATCATATTTCCATCCAGATTGGTCTTGATGGATTTTCTTTTTGTATTTTGGATACACGCCAGAATAAATACGTTGTCTTTCGGCACATACCACTAATTGTTGGCAAACTCCAATTTCTGTCGCGCAAGATTGAAACTATTTTCGATCAGGAAGAAAAGCTAAATGCTTCGTTTAAAAGCGTATCAATCACCTACTCAACCAACAAAGCGACACTGGTTCCAAAAGAATATTCCGAATCGGCCAACTTTCTGAAATTAGCTTCGGTAACCAACGACACCAGCCGGAATGAGGACATCTGCACCGATAATATTCCAGACTTCAATTATCAGTTGGTGTACAGCTATCCGAAAGAAATGATGACTTTGCTGCATCGGAAATATACCGATTTCACCATCCGACACAAATCAATTCCGCTTATTGCATCTGGGGTAGATCAGCGCACCGAGAAGAAAAATACATTATTGATTAATTTTGAAAAGAAATACATTCGGATGATTGCCTTGAAAGACAATCAAATTAACCTATACAATAGCTTCTATTTCAAAAATGAGTCGGATTTTTCATACTATACGCTCAACACCTGGCAGAGCCTTCAATTTGATCCAGAACGCGATGAAATACTGGTTGGCGGCTATGTGGCTGACGATTCAGGATACATCCGTCAGTTAAAGAAATACATCAGCAACGTTCGGTTTTTGAAACCATCAGCGGATTTCGACTACGTAAAAATCTTCGAAAAAATACAGAAACATCAGTTTATTAGCTTGTTAAATACTTATCCATGCGTATAGTTGGCGGAAAATACAGAGGTCGGGTTTTTACTCCCGGAAAAACATTCAAAGCCCGGCCAACAACCGACATGGCTAAAGAAAGTTTGTTCAATGTACTTCAGAATTACATCGATCTGGAAGGTACAAAAACACTCGACCTGTTCTCCGGAACCGGCAGTATCAGTTATGAACTGGCGTCGCGCGGAAGCGACAATGTAACAGCCGTTGAAATTAATCCGGCGCACATTCAGTTCATCAAAGAAGTGATCGAAAAGCTGGGCGAAAAAAACATCCGGATTGTGAAATCGAACGCTTTTGTGTTTGCCAAACGGATTAAAGAGCAGTTCGACCTGATTTTTGCCGATCCGCCATACGACCATCCCCAATTTGCCGAAGTTGCCGATCTGATTTTCAAAAACAACTTATTAAAACCAGGCGGTATCTTTATTATGGAGCATTCATCGAAATTCGATTATGCGAAGCATGCAAATTTCAAGGAGTTACGCCGATATGGAAGTGTGCATTTCAGCATTTTTGAAAGTAGCCTCCCCTAAATCCCCTCCCAAGGAGAGGACTTAAAAACCAGCGTAACGAAAGATTTTTACTAAAAGCTTTTGCATACTTGTAACATTTGTTGGGCGAATCCAACTAATCAAATGGTAAATTGTAAATTGTTTAATGGTAAATACATCTCATGGAAATATTTCAGGCAAACAACATTGTTAAGGAATATGCTGGTCATGTGGCATTGAGTTCGGTCAGCATTTCGGTGAAAGAAGCATCCATTTTTGGCCTTTTGGGGCCAAATGGTGCGGGTAAAACAACCTTGATCCGTATCATCAATCAAATTACAGCTCCCGACAGTGGTGAGTTGTTCTTCGAAGGCCGGCCAATGAAATCGGAAGATATTTATCAGATTGGCTATTTACCCGAAGAGCGAGGCTTGTACAAGAAAATGAAAGTTGGAGAACAGGCGCTCTATCTGGCTCAGTTGAAAGGCATGTCGAAAAAAGATGCCCTCAAAAGCTTAAAATACTGGTTCGAAAAATTCGAAATTCAAGCCTGGTGGGGCAAAAAAGTGGAGGAACTTTCGAAAGGAATGGCCCAAAAGGTTCAGTTCATTACCACCGTCATTCACCAACCCAAGTTGCTGATTTTCGACGAACCCTTCAGCGGATTCGACCCAATCAACACCAATTTGATGAAGAATGAAATTCTTGAATTGAAAAAGCAGGGAACTACCATTATTTTCTCAACGCACAACATGGCTTCGGTCGAAGAAATTTGCGACCACATTGCCCTGATTAACCAATCGAAAAAGATATTGGACGGGCAAATCGACGAAGTGAAAGAGAAATTTAAGAACAATATTTTCGAGATTGCATACAAAGGTGAAACACCTGATTTGCAAAATCAATTAGGTTCTCAATTCAATTTACTTGAACAAGACGAAAGCAAGTTTCTGAAACAAATGAAAGTTCAGTTCCTGAACGGCAATTCCAACAATGAGCTATTAAAAATACTCATGAATCAATTTGAAATCGTATCGTTCAAGGAAGTTATTCCGAGCATGAACGATGTATTTATCCATGTTGTAGAAGAAAATAACCGCGAAACAAGTGCTCAGTCACAGTAACCAGATGCAGATTTTATTTTCTGTATACTGAGACTGAACACTGATACTTTTAAAATCAAGCAATTACGAATAAAACATACTCACATGAATAAGTCATTCCTAATCTTAAGACGCGAATACCTGACACGGGTAAAGAAAAAGTCGTTCATTATCATGACTCTTTTGGTTCCAGTAATGATGGCTGCCTTGACCATTCTGCCCGCATATCTGGCAACTATGGATGACAAGGAAGAACGCACCATTGCCGTTTATGACCCAACCAGCTTGATTCTCAACAAACTCGAAAGCAATGAATTTACCAAGTTTCATTATATTCCTGAGAAGGAATTTCAGGAACTAAGTAAAAACTTCAAATCGGGCAATTACTATGCTGTACTTCATGTTCCAACCAATATACTGAATACCAACAGAGCCGAGATGATTTCGGACAAGCAAGTCACTTTCGACGTTAAAAACATGATTACCAGTCGAATTGAGAACATCATTGAAGGAGAAAAAAAGAAAACACTTCTGGATGCCATCGGAATACCTGATCTGGAAAAGAAACTGGCAGCCACCAAAACGAATATTACTGTTGAAACCATTAAATTGGGCGAAGAAGGGAAAGCCGTAAAAAGTTCGACCGAAATTGCAATGGCCATCGGTTATATTGCCGGATTCCTGATCTACTTTTTTGTTCTCATGTATGGCATGATGGTCATGAGAGGTGTTATGGAAGAAAAAACGAACCGGATTGTGGAAGTGATTATCTCCTCAGTCAAACCGTTTCAGCTACTGTTCGGTAAAATAGTTGGAATCGGATTGGTAGGATTGACTCAAATTGCCATCTGGGTTATTCTTGGAATCGCAATTTCCACCGGAGTTACTGCTTTCAGCGTACATGGATCAACTGAAACTGTTACTCAGGCTCAAAACATCATGTCGACACAAGGTATGGAGCAAATGGCAGCAGCAGTACCTGCTCAAAAAAACGCGACCATTGAAATCCTGCAATTGATAGGTGGTCTGAATATTCCATTGATCATTTTCTCTTTATTTTTCTATTTTATCTGTGGATTTATACTCTATGCTTCGTTTTACGGAGCAATAGGTTCGGCGGTAGACAGCGATGAAGATGCCCAGCAAATGATGTTTCCTCTTATGATGCCTTTAATTTTTTCAATCATCATTCTATTTGCCGTTGCCAAAAATCCTGAAGGACCACTTGCATTCTGGGCTTCCATCATTCCATTCACATCACCGGTAATCATGGTGGCTCGAATACCTTTCGGAGTTCCAGTCTGGCAAATCATTCTTTCAATGAGCATAATGTTGGCCACTATTCTTGGAACAATCTGGATGGCCGGAAAAATATACCGCACCGGAATTTTGATGTACGGCAAAAAAGTGAATCTTAAAGAAATTGTTAAGTGGTTATTTTACAAAAACTAAAATAAAAGACGAAAATGTATTTTGTTTAATTTTTTCCGTATACTTGCAAACACAAAGAACAAAGAATGAAAGCAAATTTCTCATACATGTATATGTGCTGCTGTTATAAACGGTCAGGAGAAGGTATGTTTTCAACGAACATTTGAAATACATAAAAAAGAGATAATATCGAAGCCTTCCGAACACCGGAAGGCTTTTTTTGTTTATAGCACTAAAAGAACAACCTTAAATATCACAATAAAATGAAAGTAAACAACATTTTGGAAACCATTGGCAACAGTCCATTGGTACGAATCAACAACCTGTATCCAGAAGGATATGAAGTGTACGTAAAAGTAGAAAAAACCAATCCGGGCGGCAGTATTAAAGACCGTATTGCCCTTTCGATGGTCGAAGATGCCGAAGCAAAAGGCATATTGAGACATGGGAGCGTACTGATTGAACCGACTTCAGGAAATACCGGAATTGGATTAGCTCTGGTAGCCGCAGTTAAAAAGTACAAACTGATTTTGGTTATGCCTGAATCGATGAGTATCGAACGTCGCCGGATTTTGACTGCTTACGGAGCTGAACTGGTTTTGACTCCACGCGAACTGGGCATGAAAGGCGCTATTGCCAAAGCCATCGAATTGGCCGCTGAAACGCCCGATGCATGGATTCCTTCACAATTTGATAACTCCGCCAATATTGAAGCTCACAAGCAGAAAACCGCACAGGAAATTTTGACTGATTTTCCGGAAGGATTTGACTATCTGATCACCGGAGTTGGAACAGGCGGACACATTACCGGAGTGAGCGAAGTATTGAAACAGAAATTTCCAAACCTGAAGACCTTTGCTGTTGAGCCTGAATTATCACCAGTAATCAGTGGCGGAAATCCTGGACCTCACCCAATCCAGGGAATTGGCGCAGGATTCATTCCAGTAAATTTGCACACGCAATCAATTGATGGAACCATCCAGATTTCGAAAGACGAAGCTTTTGATTATGCTCGTCGTGCGGCCAAAGAAGAAGGATTGTTCGTTGGAATTTCTTCAGGCGCATCGTTGGCTGCAGTTGCAAAGAAGATTGCCCAACTGCCTGTGGGAACAAAAATACTCACCTTTGCTTACGATACCGGTGAACGTTATTTATCGATCGAAGGATTGTTTTAATATTTCAAAATACTTACACAATACAAAGGCTGGTTTTACCGGCCTTTTTTGTTTGTAATGAAAAAGGCCAAAATTTCAATTTCAATCAGGCTCATTTTGAATATGAAACACTAACTTCGTTAGCCTAAAATATTCCCCACACAGAATGAACAACCGAATTGCCGTTATTGATCTTGGAACCAACACCTGCAATTTACTAATTGCCAAATATCAGGATAAATCCTACCAAATTTTATATCAGGGAAAAGAGGTTGTTAAACTCGGCAAAAATGGCATCGACAAAAACCAACTGGCTGAAGATGGACTGGAACGTGCTATTCTGGCTATCCGAAAACATCAGGAGCAGATTGGCAAATTCGATGTTTCTGAAGTAGTAATAATCGCCACTTCAGCTATTCGTGATGCAACCAACAACGATTGGTTTCAGCAACAAGTTAGGGCGAATACGGGGCTTGATTTGCAAATCATTTCCGGAGAAAAGGAAGCCCAACTGATTTTCGACGGAGTGAAACTGGCTTTTGATGAAATTGACGACCATTCACTTATTCTGGATATTGGCGGCGGAAGCAATGAATTTATCCTGACGCAAAACAATAAACCCATCTGGAAACAAAGTTTTCCGTTGGGAATGGCCCGCATCATTGAACAAATACCTCCCTCCGACCCCATTACTCCGGAAGAAATTGAGCAAATCAATGACTGGTTTAACAGCCGGTTGAAGCCCCTTTGGAATCAGATGAGAAATATTCAGATTCCTTTTTTAATAGGCTGTTCGGGTGCCTTTGACACGTTGACAGATTTAATCGATCAAACCGATCCCGGAACAAAAATCAGGATCAAACAAGAAATTGCAATAGATGATTTTAACCGGTTTTTTAAAATCCTGATCAATTCAAAAACTGCCGAAAGAACCAAAATAAAAGGAATGGAATCCATTCGTGTTGAAATGATTGTTCCTTCAGTGTTGTTTATTAAACTGGTCATTGATCGTCTAAATATCAAAAAAATCTACCAAACCGACTATGCCCTGCGGGAAGGTATTTTATACGACCGTATTTTCAACTAAATTCGGGCAATAATTTTCAGTAAAAAACAGAAGCATGTCAAGAATATTAGTCATTGATGACGAACGCAGCATTCGCAACACTTTAAAAGACATTTTAGAATTCGAAAAATACACGGTTGAACTGGCCGAAGATGGGTTTAAAGCCTTAGAATTGTTACAAACCAGAGATTTTGATGTGATTTTATGTGACATCAAAATGCCCGGAATGGATGGTATTGAAGTATTACAGAAGGTTGAAGAACTGAAACATGACATTCCGGTTGTGATGATTTCTGGTCATGGAAATATTGACACGGCTGTTGAATCCATCAAAAAAGGCGCATTCGACTTTATCGAAAAACCACTCGATCTGAACAGATTGCTGATTACCTTGCGCAATGCGATGGATAAATCGACGCTCATCACCGAAACCAAAGTATTGAGAAAAAAGGCGAATAAACGCTTCGATATTGTCGGAAACTCGGCATCCATTCAAAAAGTGAAAGATATGGTCGACCGGGTTGCCGCTACCGATGCACGTGTTTTGATAACCGGATCGAACGGTACCGGTAAAGAATTGGTCGCCCGCCGTTTGCACGAAAAAAGCAACCGGGTTGAAGGTCCATTCATTGAAGTAAACTGCGCAGCTATTCCGTCAGAATTAATTGAAAGTGAATTATTTGGCCATGAAAAAGGAGCTTTTACTTCGGCAATCAAACAGCGAAAAGGCAAATTTGAACAGGCAACCGGAGGAACCATTTTTCTGGATGAAATTGGCGACATGAGTCTTTCGGCGCAAGCCAAGGTTTTGCGTGCCCTTCAGGAAAGCATCATTACGCGCGTTGGAGGCGATGCACAAATTAAAGTTGATGTTCGGGTGATAGCTGCTACCAATAAAAACCTTGCCCACGAAATTGAAGTGAATAATTTCCGCGAAGATTTATACCATCGGCTAAGTGTAATTCTAATCCATGTTCCGGATTTGAACGACCGTATTGAAGACATTCCAGTATTGTGTGAATATTTTATCGATCTGATTTGCACAGAATATGGTATTCCTCAAAAATCGATTGAATCCGATGCCATTAGCGAGCTTCAAAAAATGCGCTGGACGGGTAACATCCGTGAATTCCGAAATGTGGTTGAACGACTGATTATTTTATGTGATAAAGTAATTACCCGGGAAGATGTTTTGAATTATGCCGTTCCCCGTAACTAAAACACTTCTGAGGAGACATTCCAATACTAATCCAGTGAAGGTCTAAATGGGTTTTCTGGATAATATTTCCTTTATTATTCTTATCCGGAAAACAAGTCGCTAATTGTAGTTGTTATAATCATGTGACTGACAAAACAGTCGAAAAGATTGATATAAACTCTGATTGCGGATAGCTTGCGTTATGTCATGGCGTGCTGAAATTTTAAATCTATTTTGAATTTTCGCTATCTGTTAATCAGAGTTTTTTCATTTAAGAATCTCCACTTTTTTTATTACTTCAATGCAAACTCTCAACTTTGAAAATTGTCTGAAAAGCAATTTATAGATAAATATATGACAGTATCAATAACACAAATACCGTAAACGAAAAAAGCCTCAATTTCTTGAAGCTTTTTTGCGGTGCGGACGGGACTCGAACCCGCGACCCTCGGCGTGACAGGCCGATATTCTAACCGACTGAACTACCGCACCAATTTTCAGTATTTTCAAATATAATGGCCGTTTAAAACCATCAAATCTTTTTTCGTATTATAAATTTTGAGAGAGCGGTGCGGACGGGACTCGAACCCGCGACCCTCGGCGTGACAGGCCGATATTCTAACCAACTGAACTACCGCACCAGAAAATTTTTCAAGACCTGATTCGAAATAAATCAAGCTATTTTTTTACAAAATTTACAACACTTTTTAAAGAACAAACCTCCTGAAATCCGTTTCTCAAAAGGCTTTGCAAATATAGCCTTTCTTTCTTTCCCTGCAATAGGGCAAATAAAAAAAATCACATACTTTTCAATCAAAACGAAAATGTCATAAAATACTGAATGTCAACAACATTAAACATCGCCTTCTTCCATTACAAAATTCGACTGATTCAATTTCAACTCTCCGCTCCATCTGTATGCCAACAATTTACCGTTTCTGGACACACCAGAATCGACACAACAAACATTGTCTTTCAATATGCCGAAACCCTCAACCAAGCTGTAATGTCCGAAGAAAACAATTGGATCATTTTCAGGGTAAGGAGTTCTGAATTTTACAATTTCAGGCGGAATGGTATACGCTGGAAGTTCGAAACGACTTTCCATTGAAATTTCTTTAAAAGTCTTTCCTTCCGGATTATCCCACCATTTTATACGGAATGAACGATGTGGCCTGCCATCATCGTCAAAAATCAGCAAATTTTTAGGAACCTGAAAATCAATCCCTTTGCAGGTTTCCCAAAAACACTGGGCAAACGGAGTCTCGTTCAAAGCAATTTCACGTAAAATCGTTTTACTTATTTTAGGTTCATTTAATGCACTCTTAAGTTCTTTGATGTTATCCTTTTGCCAGCAGGCATGCACAATCCGAATAGCACCAAAATCGAGAAAAAGTGGCAGCGTTCTAAACCACTTCAGATGACTCTTGAATTCTTCTTTACAAGTTACAAATTCAGCCAGAGTCTGGTTGATTTGCAATTGATATTTTGGAATTCGTTTTTTATAATATTTACCTTCAATATCGCGCAGATAATACAGTATTGCGTACATTTCATGGTTTCCCAGAATAGCATAAGCTGTTCCCGCCTCAACCATCCTTCGAATTAAGATAATAGTTTCCCTAATTTTGGGTCCACGATTAATAAAATCACCAACAAATACGGCTTTACGAGCTGGATGAGTATAGCAACCATTAATAAGTTGGTAACCTAACTTAGCAAGTAAACTCTTCAGTTGATCCGCATATCCATGAACGTCTCCTATAATGTCGTACATAACAAAATTGCCCGAATAGTTTATTCGGGCAATTTAATTAAATTTTCACAAAATATGTTTCAAGCTTGAAATAAGCTTTATTCAATTTTCTACAAGAAATACATATAGAATAAAGAACAAGCCAAAACAACACCTAGCGAAGCAATTACATCCCACTTGTTCCAACTACTCCTGATAATCGTTTTGTAGTCGTCTGTGAAAGTGATAAACTCGATCTGCTTAGCGGTAGGTTTAGCAGTAACAAACGATACGGCAACCATAAACAACATGATGAAGACAAGCAGCCAGATCTCAAAGATAAGCCAGTTTGTGTGCCAGAACCATCTGGTGGATTCCCAGAGCCAGCCTGTCATGACATCTTTACCCGTGTTTGTAAAGATGTTGGTC